>JADZEF010000044.1 GCA_020850695.1 Planctomycetaceae bacterium
CGGCGTGGAATGCTTCTGTTGGGTTCGACGAGGGAAGCGGCAGATGTCAAAAGCCGACAGGGTGGAAGTCGCTTCGACGATTGCGAGCCGATGCTCCGACGGCTTAACCTCATGCGGAGCATGAGGGCTACTTTGAGGCCGGCGCCGTGAAACCTTCCGCGACATCGAGCGACGCATCCACGGCCGATGCCGCGTCGGACGATCTCTTGATGGCGTTGATCGAGGGGCTCATCGAACGGCAGAAGCGAGGAGAAGCGATCGACGTCGAAGCGACCTGCGTCGCTCACCCGGCTCTCGCCGTCGAGCTGCGGCAACTCTGGGCGACGGTCCAGCTGGCCGACAACCTCGCGGAGCTGTCCATCGAATCGCAGCAGGCCGACCGCCTTCGTTCGCAAACCCGGCAGTCTCCCCTCGAGCGATTCCTGGCCGCCGGAAGCCTCAGTCAGGTTCCCCGTTCCCTCGGCGACTACGAGCTTCTTGACGAGCTGGGGCGCGGCGGGATGGGAATCGTCTTCCGGGCGCGGCAGACCAGCCTCGGCCGCGTCGTGGCGCTGAAAATGCTTTTGCGGGGCGAGCTCGCGTCCGGGCAGGAGATGGCGCGGTTGCGGGCCGAGGCCGAATCGGCCGCACGGCTCAGCCACCCGCACATCGTTCCGGTGTATGAAGTCGGCGAGTTCGACGGGCAGCCCTTCTTCAGCATGAAGTTCATCGAAGGGACGACGCTGGCCCGGCGGCTGGCCGAGGGACCGCTCCCCCCGCGCGAGGCCGCCCAGCTGCTCGCTCCCGTCTGCCGCGCCGTGGCCGAAGCCCATCGCCACGGATTGCTCCACCGCGACCTCAAACCGTCGAACATTCTGATTGATGAAGAAGGTCGCCCCTACGTCTCCGACTTCGGGCTGGTGAAGCGCGTCGTCCCGAAGGACTCGGCCGAGCAGGAGGCGGCGGCGAGCCTCACACAAAGCGGTGCCATCCTCGGCACCCCCGCCTACATGGCTCCCGAGCAGGCGGTCGGACGTCGCGGCGAAGTTACGGCGGCGACCGACGTCTACGCGCTCGGCGCCATCCTCTACGCCATGCTGACGGGCCGCCCGCCGTTCCAGGCCGCGTCGGCGCTCGACACGGTGCTGCTGGTCCTGGAACAGAACCCCGTTCCGCCGCGCGTCATCAACCCGAAGGCCGATCCCGATCTCGAGATGATCGCCTTGAAATGCCTTCAGAAGCCGATCGACCTGCGGTACGCCTCGGCCTCGGATCTAGCCGCCGATCTCGAAGCGTATCTGGCGAACGAGCCGATCTCGGCCCGCTCCTCGCACCTCGCGCAGGTCATCAGCCGCGCCTTCCGCGACACCCACCACGCCCCCGTCCTCGAGAACTGGGGGGTCCTCTGGATGTGGCACAGCCTGGTGGTGCTGGGGATCTGCCTCGTCACCAACGTCCTTCAGTTCCGCGATGTCGCCCAGCGCTGGCCGTACGTCGCGTTATGGGTCGTCGCCCTTGGCGTCTGGGCAGCGACATTCTGGCGACTGCGTCACGTCTCCGGGCCGGTGACGTTCGTCGAGCGGCAGATTGCCCACGTCTGGGCGGGAGCGATGGTTTCCAGCTCGCTCCTGTTCGCGGTCGAAGCGATCCTCGGCCTGCCGGTCCTGACCCTTTCTCCGGTCATCAGCCTGATCAGCTCGATGGTGTTCATCGTCAAAGCCGGCATCCTGTCGGGCGCGTTCTACATCCAGGCCTTTGCGCTGGCCGCCAACGGCCTGGCGATGGCTGCGCTGCAACAGTCGAGCCTTCCGAACGTCGGGCTGTCCCTGTACGGCATCGTGGCCGGGCTGTGCTTCTTCATTCCCGGTTGGAAGCACGTGCGGCAGCGCGGCCGCCGGTAAGCGACACGCCGGTGGGCGTGGAGATGCAGGATCTCGGGCTCTGACTGCGGTCACGCGCCGATCGGCAGGCCATTGCGTTCGAGGACGTAGAGCGCGCTCTCGGCCCGCAGGTTGGCCAGCCACGCGTTGTCGACCGCGCGGCCGTGGATGATCGGCAGTTCCTTGACAATCGTCGTGTTGAGGCGGCCCGCCAGGTCGCGGAAGTCGGGCATCGACATGAAGTGCAGGTTCGGCGTGTTGAACCACTCGTAGGGGAGCTGCTGCGTGACGGGCGTGCGGCCATGCAGAATCACCTGCATCCGCACCCGCCAGTGGCCGAAGTTCGGCACCACGACAAGGGCGCGCCGCGCCACCCGCAGCATCTCCTGCAATACCCGCTTCGGATGCCGCACTTCCTGGAGCGTCTGGCTGAGCACGGCGAAGTCGAACGAGTCGCTCGGGATGTCAGGCACCCCTTCATCGAGGTCGGCCTGAAGAACGGGAACGCCCTGGCCGATCGCCCCCAGCATCCGTTCGCGATCGAGCTCGACCCCCAGGATGTCGCACTGGTGGCCGTCCCGCAGCATCGACAGCAACCGCCCATCCCCGCACCCCAGATCGAGCACGCGGCTCCCGGCCGGAATCTGCGATCGAATCAGCACGTCGGTGACGGAGGCAGCGACGTCGGGGAGGCAGTAGCGAGACATGGGGAAAGTCGTCAGGAGACAGTAGTCAGTAGTCAGGAGTCAGTAGAAGAGAGACACCGCATGCGGTGAATGGCTTATTCGGATGGCTTTTCTCCTGACTCCTGACGACTGACTCCTGACTCCTTCTTCCGCCTCGTCTCCAGCGTCCGGTGGAGGAACGGCACCACCATCTTTTCGAGCCCCTCGACGTCGATCAGGAACGAATCGTGGCCGAAGGGGCTGTCGAACTCGGCGAACGTGACGTGACGCCGCCGTTCCAGGAGTGCCCGCACAATCTCGCGGCTCTGGCTGCTGGGGAAGAGCCAGTCGGACGAGTACGAGATCACGAGGAAGTGCGCGTCCGTCCGGCCGAGGGCGTTGGCCAGGCTGCCGTAGCTGTCGGCGAGGTTGAAGTAGTCCATCGCCTTCGTCAGGTAGAGGTAGCTGTTGGCGTCGAAGCGTTCGACGAAACGCTTTCCCTGGTAGTGCAGGTAGCTCTCGACCTGGAACTCGGTCTCGCGGAGCAGACTGTAGGCCAGCTCTTCGCTGTCTTGAAGGCGACGGCCGAACTTCCGTTCGATTGAGGCTTCGGAGAGGTAGGTGATGTGGGCCACCATGCGGGCGAGAGCGAGGCCATAGCGAGGGCCGGCCTCGCCGTAATACTTCCCCGCGTTATATTGCGGGTCGGTGACGATGGCCCGGCGGCCCACCGCGTTGAAGGCGATGCCCTGGGCCGACATGTTCGCCGCCGAGGCCAGCACGACGGCCGCATCGAGACGGTCGGGAAAGCGGGCCGCCCACTCGAGCACCTGCATCCCGCCGAGACTGCCGCCGACCACGGCCAGCAGTCGCTCGATGCCGAAGCTGCGGACCAGCTCGGCGTGAACTTCGACCATGTCTCCCACGGTGATGACGGGGAAGTCGCGGCAGAAACGCTCGCCCGTCTCGGGATTGATGCTGCCGGGACCGGTCGTTCCCATGCAGCCGCCGAGGATGTTGGCGCAGATCACGAAGTACTTGTTGGTGTCGACCCCTTTGCCGGGACCGATGAACCCGTCCCACCAGCCTGGCTTCTTCGCATTCGCGTGCCACCCGGCCGCATGCGCGTCGCCGGTGAGGGCGTGGCAGATGAAGATCGCGTTGTCGCGGGCCGGGCTGAGCTCGCCGTACGTCTCCCAGGCCACCGTGACGGGCCCGAACTTCGAGCGGCACCCGAGGCGCAGCTCGCTGGGTGGCTCGAACAGGGTGGAATGATGCGTCTCGGTCATCCCGACCGACCGCTCATCGACCGGGGGCGCTTCTTCGAGGAGTTCGGTCATGGGAGCGATTATACGGCGAACAAGGGCCGCTGACGAATGTTCGTTCTCGGGACCGGCCGAAGGGGTGCATCCTTCCAAATGATGGCGGTGCGCCTGATCAGGAAATGTGACTTTTGTCGTCTGGAAAGGATTTCTCACCACGCAGACACGGAGTCACGGAGAAGACCAATCCGGAAACGCGAAAAGCCTCTGACAGGAGCAAGCAGAGGGAGCAGAGAGAAGACAGGCAAGAGGGAAGTGAATCCCTATGCCCCACATTCCTGTAAGCGCCGCTCGGCCTCTGCATTTTCTCTGCTCCCGCTGCTGGCTTCTATTGATTGCCTTTTTCTTCTCCGTGACTCCGTGCCTCCGTGGTGAACTTTTCCCGGATCGCACTTGCCGGCAGATCGCCATGAACGGCTGACATCCCATCCGATAAAGGATGTAACCGGGGGGAGGAGGCCGCAGTGCAGGCACGAACGGGCAACGCCAGACGTTCGACGTTCCGATGACCTCAGGCTTGTCGTCCTTGCTTGCGCTGCGGACTCCTGAATCTACCGATCATCATTCGGATGCGTTATCAGCCGGGCGGAGCGATTGAACGTGAAGTAGTTGTACGCCCACTGCAGGAACACCAGCAGGCGGTTCTCGAACCGGACCAGGTACATCAGGTGGATGAACAACCACATCAGCCAGGCGAGGTAACCGCCGATCCGCAGCCACCCCAGGTCGACCACCGCCGCCGCACGGCCGATCGTCGCCATCGTCCCCTTGTCGAAGTACTTGAAAGGTCCGACCGTCCGGCCGAGGAGCCGCTTGTGGATCAGCTTTCCCGCGTACGTCCCCTGCTGGTTGGCCACCGGAGCGATCCCAGGGAGCGGGTTCCCGTCCTTCCCCTTGCAGTGAGCCATATCGCCCAGGACAAAGATCTCGGGGTGGCCGGCGATCGTCAGGTCGGGCTGAACGATGATGCGGCCGATGCGGTCGGTCTCGGCGTCCGCCGCCCTGGCCAGCAACCCCGCGAGCGGCGTGGCCTGCACACCCGCCGTCCACAGGATGGTGCGGGCCGGGATGACCTCGACTCCCTGTCCGGCATCGACCGTGACCTGGTGTGGTTCAACGTTCGTCACTTTCGTCGCTGTCCGGACAGTGACGCCGATCCGTTGCAGCGTCCGCTGGGCCTTGTCGATCAGCGATTGCGGGTAGGCGGCCAGAACGCGTGGTCCGGCCTCCACCAGCAGAATGGTCGCGTCGGCCGGATTGACGTGACGAAACTCGCGGGCGAGCGTATGCCGCGAGATCTCGGCCAGGGCTCCCGCGAGTTCCACGCCGGTGGGACCCGCCCCGATGATGACGAATGTCAGCCATGCTTTCCGGAGCGCGGGATCGGCCTCGCGCTCGGCCTCTTCGAAGGCGGTCAGGATGCGTCCGCGAATCGTCGTGGCATCTTCGACCGTCTTCAGCGGCGGGGCGAACTGCTCCCATTCCGGATGGCCGAAGTAGTTGTACCGTGCTCCGGCCGCGACGATGAGACTGTCATAGGGAATTCGGACGCCGTCCCGCAGCACGACTTCGCGACCCGCGACATCGAACTCCACCACTTCTTCCATCACGACGTTGACGTTTTTTTGCCGCTTCAGAATTGCGCGGAGCGGCGACGCAATGTTCGCCGGCGAAAGCCCTCCCGTCGCCACCTGGTAAAGCAGGGGCTGGAACAGGTGAAAGTTCCGCCGGTCGATCAATGTGACACGAACCGGAGCTTTGCGCAGAGCGCGGGCGGCGCTGAGGCCGGCGAATCCGCCTCCGACAATGATGACGCGGTGCGGGGAAGGAGCTGTCATCCGGGAACCTGAAGAGGATGAATTTCGACGCACGGCGCGTGCGCCGCACCGGGGTCGCGGAAGCGTCGATATTCTGATCGCCGCCGCTCGGGCGGGATAGCGACGCGGTCCCGAAGGGACTACCGGGTTTTGCCGATACGGACTCCGTTCCGCCTTCCCGGTTCGCCGATCAACGGATGAGCACCGCGTGTCCACAAGCGTCCACAGTGATTCATGTCGCTCCCATCTTGTCGACCTCCCACCGCATACGGCTTCTACCGGCTTTTCCTTCCGATCTGTAAGATTTCGGGCGAGACGTTGGTATTCAGCCATGAAATCGCCCGTTCGCCATTTTCGATCCAGGAGATCCGCCATGAATCGTTGCGCTGCGTTCATGCTCGCGTCGCTGTTGATTGCTTCCACGGTGGCAAAGGCTGAGAACTGGCCCTCGTGGCGCGGCCCCGATGGTCAATCGGTCAGCCATGAAAAGGGGATTCCGCTCACCTGGAGCGATTCCGAGAACGTGAAGTGGAAGATCCCGCTGGAGCATCAGGGGAACTCGTCGCCCATCATCTGGGACAAGCGGATCTTCCTGACGCAGGCGAACAAGGACGGGCTCACCCGCAGCCTCCTCTGCTTCAATCGCGAGGACGGCAAGGAACTCTGGAACGTCGACGTCGAGTACACCGAGAAGGAACGGAACTGGAATCCGAACTGGTATGCGAACGCCTCGCCGGTGACTGACGGCGAGAGGGTGATCGTGAGCTTTGGTTCCGCGGGGATGTACTGCTACGACTTCGAAGGGAAAGAACTCTGGAAGCGGACCGACCTGGGCGCCTGGGACCATGCCTTCGGCAACAGCTCGTCTCCCATCCTGTATGGCGATCTGGCGATCCTCTGGTGCGGTCCCAATGAGAAGATGGGCCGCAACTATCTGCTGGCGGTCGACAAGAAGACCGGGAAGACGGCGTGGGAACACGATGAAAAGAACGGCTCGTGGGGCACGCCGCTCATCACGAAGATCGACGGCGAGGACCAGTTGCTTCTGTCGACCATTCCCTACCTCAAAGGGATCGACCCCCGCACCGGCAAAGACATCTGGTGGTGCGAAGGGCTCAACAAGTACGTCTACACGTCTCCCCTCTATCGTGACGGGTTCGCGGTCGCGATGTCCGGATACAACGGGGCCGATCTGGCGGTGAAGGTCGGCGGGAAGGGGGACATCACCTCGCAGCGATTGTGGCAGCATCCGCAGAACATCCAGCGCGTCGGCACCGGAGTCCTCCATGGCGGCCATGTCTACATCATGGAGGAAAACGGCGTCCCCCACTGCTACGACGTCAAGACCGGCGAGGAAGTCTGGAAGGTCGAGAAGCGTCCGGGGGGCGGCAAGACCTGGGGCTCCATGGTGCTGGCCGAAGGACGGCTCTACGTGATGATGAACAACGCCGAGACGCTGGTCTTCGCGGCGAAGCCGGAGTACGAGCTGCTGGCGACCAACTCGCTCGGACGCGGCAACGAAACCAATTCGACCCCCGCTATTTCGGACGGCCAGATCTTCCTGCGGACGTTCAAGCACCTGTGGTGCATCAGCGAAAAATAGCAGGGTTTGAGTAGGGTTCGATCAGCGGAAAATCAAGGTGTTTGACAGCGGCCCGACTCTCGGCGATTTCAGTCTCAGGCGGATCTTTCCGACTGAGTGACTAATTCGCGAGGCTCGGGCCGGTACAATGTCGGGCGTCGGGTTTGCCTCTCGACGATTGCAACGGCGAGGGGCTGAAAGCGGGCCGGGGTTGAGTCGCGTTCTACCCTTCGCGATTCCCCCGGCTCGGCCCGGCTTCAAGAGGGTAGAACGATGCCTGTCGCCACTCCGGAAGAAATCCGCGCCGGCTCTGATGCCGTGCGATCCGCGTTCGGGTTCGCTGAGCAGATCGTTGAACTCTCCCGCGCGAGAGTCACCACGGCGACGCAAAAAGACCGAGTGTTGCGGGCGATTGTCGCGATGTTCGGCCAGTTGTCGAAGGCGATCGAGAACGCCCAGGAGACATTCACCGGCGAGGCAATGAAGGCGATCACTGCCGAAGCAGCGATGCCCCCTCTCAGCGCCCACACTGACGCGATGGCGTTTGCTCAGAAGGTGGCGACAGCCATCCGGACGTCCGCAGCGCTGATGGATTGGAGCATCCCGACTTCGACCGCTTCGCCCGCGGCAATCAAGAGGATGGAAAAGAAGAAACTCTTGAGTGTCCCGCGAAAGACAAAGATCAATCCCGCCGACCTGCATCCTAAGGTGTTCGTGAAGCCTGTTGAATCTCCGGCGACATGGCCATTCACTGCCGACCGTTCCGCGGAGATCTTCGACAACATCGAGCGACGGTTGCGGCTTGAAGTTCCGAGCCTGTCCGCCAGTTTGAAGCGAGAAGCCGCAGCAGCCTTGGCGTCAACGGAAGCCCCCCAAAGGCAACCGGCAGCATCTCCGGCTACCACGGAGACGGACCCCGTGACCTTGGCAATCGCATTACTGCTTGATCCTACAATCACCAGTGAGGTGAAGCTGGCTGACGCCGCGGGAATCCACCGCAGCACCCTTCGAGGAAAGAAGCGTTATCGCGACAGCCGCGATAAGGCAAGGCCGGAATGGAGCAGGAAGAAGTCAACCGCCAAGGTTCGCGGAACCAAGGACAAGAGCGGGAACGTCGAAGCGTGGCGGGATGACGAACCCGAATAGCCCATCAGTTTTTCGTCAGATCCGGCAAGGTCAGCAAAAAAACTCGAATCTCGCATCAACCGCCGCGGCAATGCTTTGCGTTGTTTGCGGCGGTTCTGTTTTCCGTCATTTGAGCACCGATTTCCGTCAGAAACCCCGTCAATCCGGGGATTCGGCGAGGTGTTTCAATGAAGCCGGAAACAAAAAAAACGCTCGCGACTGACTGGCCTGCCTATTGGTTCGTCGCTCTTGAGCGTGCGATCGAGGACGGCGACTACGAAAAAGCCGCTGAGGCTCAGCGGAACCTCAAGCGACTCGGCGTCACCGTTCGCTTTGAGCGAGAGATGAAGGTGGCCCATGCCTAAAGGCCCCCGCACGAAGCCCCAGGGCAAGCCCCCCGTTGACGACGGGCTCGGGATCATCCGCAGCGGCGAAAGCTATCCGTTGTCGATCTTCGGCCGCCTGGTCGGGCTCGGGAAAGCTGCACTTCGCCAAGCCAGACGTGAAGGGCTGAAGATCCGGCAGCAAGGAAACCGCTCGTTCGTTCTCGCGGAAGACTGGCACGAGCACCTGCGAAACACCGAACCGCAGCAGGCGAACGGATAGCCCATCAAACGACAAGGCCGCGGCAACTCCCCAGTCGCGCGGCCTGTCGTCACAAGAAGGACTGACCCCATGATAGCACCAGTTGATCAGCAGACCAACGGGCATCACAGACAGAAGCCCGAGCGGCGAGACGATCCCTACCACAACCTCGGCCAGAAAGTGTGGTTCGCCGCGGCCGAATACACCGAGGTTCTGCGAACCGTTCAGCAATTCGGTTTGACGTTCCAAGCGGACATTGAACGCCGCCCCCGACTGCAAAAGGCGATGCTCATTCTGCTCCAAGAGCAAAAGGAAGCGGGCGATCGTTTGCTCCGCGCCGTCTTCACCCGGATGACGGGGGGCGAACACGAATGACGGTTGCGCCTCACGAGACCAACGGAAAGCACCCGCACGCCGCGGAACTCGCGAAGCGATACCGTGCGCGCGGTTGGGCTCCCGTTCCGATTCCGCCACGGTCGAAGAACCCCGGCTTTCAGGGCTGGCAGCACTTCCGCCTGGATGACAGGAACCTCGTTCGGTTCTGCGGCGGCGAGAAGAACATCGGCATTCTTCTCGGCGAACCGAGCGGCGGGCTGTGCGACATCGACCTAGACCATCCGAAGGCGGTTGAACTCGCTCCGAAGTTTCTTCCCCCAACGCCCGCGGTGTTCGGACGCAGCGGGAAGCCGAGATCGCACTACGTCTACCGGATTGCAGGACCGACAAAGACTCTGAAGCGGGAGCGGCCGGGAAAGGATCTTCCGAAGCACGAGAAGATGATTGTCGAGATGCGGTGGACGGGTTGCCAAACCGTCTTCCCCGGAAGCATTCACGAAAGCGGCGAGCGAATCGAGTGGGTCGACCCGAACGCCGAGCCCGCAGAAGTCCCCGCCCAGACGATGCGGGCCGCGGTCCACGCACTGGCCGACGCCGTGCTCGACGACCTTGGCGAGACCCCGAAGAAAAAGAATCGCAGCGGCGTATCGCATCCGGTTGAAAGCATCCCCGACAGGGAACTCGCCTTGATGGCCCTGGCGGGACTCAGTGCAGGCCGCGCCGATTCGTATGACGATTGGGTCAAGGTAGGTCAGGCCCTTCACTCGATCGACTCGTCCGCGGCGATGCTGGCCGAGTGGGATTCGTGGTCGAGCAAGTCGACGAAGTACAAGCCCGGTGAGTGTGAGGCGGCGGGGGCCGGCTTCAATGCAGGCGGCGGAATCGGAATCGGCACGCTTTACCTCTTCGCGGATGAGGATGGATGGAAACGTCCAAAGGTGGGGCGATCCAGCGGGGGGGGACGTCGCGTCGATGTTCTCGCGTCCGATCCTACTGTCGACGACGGCGAGGAATACGACCGATGGACCTCGATTCTCCACGATGAGGGGAGAACAGATCTTGCGTTCGCTCGCCGATTCCTCGCGAACTACGGAGACGCGGTGCAGTGGGTTCCGGAATGGGAGAAGTGGCTCCTGTGGGATGGCACACGATGGAAAGTC
>JADZEF010000045.1 GCA_020850695.1 Planctomycetaceae bacterium
GCCCCCGGTTCGAGTTCCATGTAGCACGTCCCGCCGACGACCGCCTGCGAGTTCGGGTTGAGGAACGTGCAGTCATACGTCTTGGTGGCGACCTGATCGGTCACATCGACATGGATGTGATCGAGCCAGACCTGCACCGGCTGGATCGACCGGATGAAGCAGGCCCAGGTGGTGGAGCCGGCAAGCAACAGCACTGCGAACACTGCCGTAGCGAAGCGAGGCTTGGAGAGTCGTGACATGTGCCGGGTTCCAATGGGATCGTTCTTTTCTGTCGCGTCAGTCGACGTAGGGGTCCATCAAAGACTCTGGTCGGTGCCCCTGCTTTGTCGTGAACTGTTCCGGATTGATGGAACCTTCAAAAGTGTTCGAGTGAATCTGAGACCTGTCCGAAAGCGACAGGGTGAATCGAAGCTGGGTTTCGAACGAGCCTTTGTACCGCGGTGTGACGAACTCCCAGAATTGCTCGGAGGGAAGGAACACTCGATGAAAGCTGTTTCCGCACCCGCTCGAAGGGATGTACTCGATTGCCTTCCACGCCCCGCCTTCGTCCAAAGCTTCCTGCACAATGGCCAGTCGGCTGTCAGACGCTTCGAAACTCAGCAACAGGCCCGACTGATTGACCAGGCAGAGCCTCATTCCCATCCCGCGATCAGAGAACGGCATGGGGACTTCGGGCTGTGCCAGCAGATAGAGTCCGCGACCTCGGGATTCGTCATCGACGCGCCGAGGAAAGTTATCGCATGGTCCGAATCCGCCGGGGGCCTCCGCATCTTTGATGATCGAGCCCGCCAGGCAGATTGCTCGAGCCTTGAATGGAATCGAAATCATGTTGTCGATCGAGTCATCGCCCGACCGCCGATCGGGTGCCTTGGCAACAGCGCCGATCGTGTGTCGAGCGTTCGCAGGTGTCGCCAGAGCGCTCTGCAATCGAGGGGACGCCATCAGCCCGATTACGAGAACCACCAATCCAACGCAGAGGCTGAACGGGATGGCCCAATGCTTCGATCGGATTCGCATTCCGACAGCCCCGACATCAGGGAGAGCCGGAACGTCGTTGTTTGACGCGCCGGCCTCATTGCTTCCCAGAACTAGAATTCATACTTCCGCTTCGCCGCCTGGTCCTTGATGGACTTGATCAGTGCCGCGTCGAGCGAATCATTCGCGTCCGACTTCGCCTGCTTCGCGCGTTCCTCGGCGATGAACTTGCTTCGCTTTTCGCTGAGTGACTTGATCTCGTCCTGAATCTTCTTCCGTTCGGCCTGCTTCTTTTCGAGATAGGCGGGCCGCTCCTCGGGCTTGAGCGACTTCAACTCCTCCGGCAGTTCGTCTTCCTTGACCTCACCCAGTTTCACCTTGCCTGAGGCGACACCGTCGACCAGGTCGGGCGCTGCGTTGTTGTACTTCGCCGAAGCTTTGAAAGCAGCTCGCTCGGCGCCGGCCGCGGGTGCCGCGGAGGCTGCATTCTTGTCCTGGGCCTCCTGCCGCGCTTTGAACCCTTCCCGATCGGCGGGGCGACCGAAGGCGACGTACGTGCGGTTGACCGCCGTGCTGAGCTTGTTGAGATCCTCGTCGAACGGCGTCTTTACCTCGGCGACGACGCGGTTCTGATCGATCGTCAGGAACGACCCGTCGGCGAGCTGCGCGCCGTCTTTCCAGCCGGTGCGGACACCCTCGCTCTCGTTGCCGCAGAAGATCGTGTTGATGATGATTCCGCGTTTCACCGCCGCCTCGCAGGCCTTGCGGTAATCGATCGAGCCCTGGGTGAAAGGCTCGTTCCCGCACACGTAAACCAGCTTCAGGTCCGTATCGCCGGCGGTCCAATCCAGCTCGCGCGTGGCGGCGTCGATCACCGCGCCGCAATACTCCTCGCCGCCGTTGGTTGTCAGCGCGAAGAGTTCTTCCGAGATCCGGTCGAGGTCGTCGGTGAACGGAAGGATCTTCCGCAGGAAGTTCTGCTCTTTGGGGAGCGTCGCCTTGCCGTACTCGTAGAGGGCGACCTGAAGATCGGGCGACTTGCCGTCGCGCTTCGCGGTGGCAAGAGTGTTGACGATCTTCCAGATCTGCGTGCGGGCCTGGTTGATCAGGCCGTCCATGCTGTTCGACGTGTCGAGCAGGATGGCGAGTTGAATGCGGGGAGACGTCGATTCCTGACGGCTCGCCGGACCTGACGACTTGTCTTCGGCACGGCTCGAAGCGATTCCCGCACCGCTCAGCAAGCCAGCCACAAGCAGCAACCCGAGGCGACCCCAACGTGCGTGTCTCATGTCGAACTCCTCGTCAATTCATTCCACCACCCGCGTGAAGCGACCCCTCTTGATCCGCCGATGAGTACGGTCAGTATTGAGGGATGAGCCGCGCGGTTTTCTCATTGTTGTGACGTTGTCGGCGAGATGAAGTTCCTCCGTTCCGACGTGATGCGTCGGAAAACAGAAAAAGGTCGACGTCTGGATGCGGCGTCGAATGCGGTCATTGCCTCCGGCATCGTTCCCAGGTCATAGGCACTTCGCAACTTACATGCGGCGGTCCAACTTCGGCTGGAGACCAATGTGATCAAGCGGTTCCTGTCCAACTATCTCGCTCGCCACCGAAACCGGGCAAACCAGGCGCTTCACGTCATTGGCGTGCCGTTAACCTTTATCGCCTCGGCAATCTTTGCGGGTCGCGGAGAGTGGTGGCTCGCGGCAGGATGTTTCGTCGGGGGGTACATTTTCCAGTTTGCCGGACATGCGATTGAAGGCAACGACGCCGGCGAAATGATCCTCGTAAAACGTTTACTGGGAATGCCCTACGTTGAGTTTGGCCCCGAATCCGGCATGTCAAAGTCTGCCGAATGATTCGCCGATACAACCCTTGACGGTGGAATCAATGCTGCGCTCGGCGCCGCATTGCAGGCTTGTACCGCCGGACGGGGGGTTCCATGCCGATCAAGCGATGGCTGTTGCGTTGGACGTTGACCGCGGCTGCGGGTTTGGCGGCGGGTTGCCACCACTGCGAGTCGGACAAAATTCATTACCTGGGCGACGCCGACCTCAAGTATTACAAGAACCAGGCGACCCGCGTGGACTACGCGAACGTCTGCATCGAGCCGAACCGCGATGCGGTCGCGACGGACGAGCCGCGCACAGTTTCCGAGCCGCGCAAGGACGAGATCTGCGACGTCACGCTGCTCGAGATGCTGCACACGGCGCTATCGAACAACAAGATCATCCGGACGGCGGGCCAGTTCCTCGCCATCGGCGGCACGCTTTACTCGAACCCGAACCAGGCGCCGTCGGTCTATGACCCGGCCATTCAGGAATCGGGCGTGCTGTTCGGCGGACGGGGTGTGGAAGCGGCCCTCGCCGACTTCGATGCCACGTTCAGCACCAGCATGCTGTGGGGCCGCGACGAACGCGTCCAGAACGTCTTCCCGGGTCCGACATTGCAGACGGACACCGGGGTGTTCAATCAGCGCATTCAGAAGCAGAACGCGCTGGGCGGCACCGTCGGAGTCAATCAGAACTGGAACTACCTCTACAGCAACGCCGCCGGCACGCTGTTCCCTTCGACGTACACAGGACAGATCAGTGTCGACTATCGCCAGCCGTTGTGGGCCGGTGCGGGGCCGGAATTCACTCGCATCGCGGGACCGATCAGCACCGGGTTCGCGGCCATCACCGGCGTGAGCCAGGGCGTGCTCATCGCCCGCATCAACGAAGACATCTCGATCGCGGACTTCGAAGCTCAGGTCCGCAACATGCTGAAGGACGTGGAGGACACCTACTGGGACCTCTACCTCGCCTACCGCAACTACGACACCCTCGTCACCGCCCGCAACAGTGCCCTGCGGACCTGGCGTGAAGAGAAGTTGAAGCTCTCCGTCGGAAAGGGGGACCCGGCCGACGAAGCCCAGGCGCGCGACCAGTACTTCGACGCCCGCTCGCTGGTCAACCGTGCCCTCTCGGACATCTACACCAACGAAATCCGTCTTCGCCGCATGGTGGGCCTCCCCGTCAACGACTGCCGGGTGCTGCGTCCCAAGGACGAGCCGGCAACCGCTGAATTCGTCACGGACTGGCGCGCCAGCCTGGCCGAAGCGCTGACCCGCCGCGTCGAACTCCGGCGTCAGAAGTGGAACATCAAGAGCCTCGAGCTGCAGCTACTCGCGTCGAAGAGCCTCACGAATCCGCGGCTGGACTTCGTCTCACAGTATCGCCGCAACGGCTTCGGCGACGACCTGTTCGGCGGCACCGACGACGGCGTCACACCGAATGGACTTCACAGCGCATTCGGCACGGTGGCCAACGGCAACCAGGACGGCTGGAACCTCGGCTTCGAATTCTCGATGCCGCTCGGCTTCCGCTCGGCTCACGCCCAGGTCCGCAACATCGAGTTGCGGTTGGCGAAGGCCCGGGAAGTGCTGGCCGTCCAGGAACTCGAAATCAGCCACGAACTGGCGGTGGCCGTCCAGAACGTGTCGTTCAATTATGAGAATACCAAGACGACGTTCAATCGCCGCGTGGCGGCCGAAGAACGCGTGCGGTTGTTCTCGGAGAGGGAGCGCGTTGGAACGGTCACGACCGACCTTGTGCTGCGTGCCCAGGCCAGCCTGGCCCAGGCCGACATCGCCTACTTCACCAATCTGGTGAACTACAGCAAGTCGCTCACCGATTACTACTTCCGCCGCGGGACGCTTCTCGAACACAACAACGTGCGGATCTCGGAAGATCGCTGGAAGCCGGAAGCGTACAAAGAAGCGTTGCGTCGGGCGTGGGCTCGCAGCCATGCCCTTCCCAATCCGCTTCTCGATACCGAGCCGGACGAGTTTGCCTCGCCTCGCCCATATAAGGCCAAGATCTTCTCGGGCTACGGCGCCGAAGGTGAAGGACGGATCATCGAAGGAACCCCCACGGAAGGGGCTCCACAGCCGAAACTGCTCGACCGAGAAGAGCGGCTCGATGTTCCACCGGCTCCGCCGGAAGCTCCTGGAAAAGACCCGGAAGCCGGTCCGATGACGTCGTACCGTCGCCGCACTCTCGACGGCCTGGGCCGTTCGTCACGGACCGAAGTCGACGACGTCGGCGGCGGGTTCCAGCCCAAAGCCGAGCGCGTCCGGAAGGTCGCGCAAGAAGAGAAGGGTTCGAGCGGGCGGATATATCCGC
>JADZEF010000046.1 GCA_020850695.1 Planctomycetaceae bacterium
CGCTGGGCTATCGGATGGAACGCCTTCGGCGTACAGAGCACTTGCGTCCCCCCCGCATCTCAATGCACGACTTCGGCAATTCCTGCAAAGAAAACGTACTACTCCCAGGCGCTGGGAGCTGAGTTTGGGGCGGGCAGACTGGTCGAAGGAACGGTCTGACCTTACGCTGGAATTCGTCTCTTCTGGCCGCTTTTCTCCAGTGGCCTCGAATCCTCGGAATTTCGCTCCCTTCGTTCCTGCCGTTCCATGATATTCAAACAGGCTCTTCCTTTATTGATTCTCTTGGTGACGCTGAGTGTTGCGGGGGGATGCGATTCGGATCGCGCCCGGTTTCGACCGACGGAAGAAGAAGAGGAACCGGACGTCGCATTTGCGGACAAGCGATTCTACGGAAATCACGGGATTCCGGAACGCATTCCGTGGACGACGTCGAAGGTCCACGGATCTCCAGAGCCTCCGCCGCCCTTTCGATCTGACCGAGTCTTTCCGAAGCTGCAGTTCGCCAACCCGGTTCTCATCAAGTTGGTGCCCGGGACGAATCGGTATCTCGTCGCGGAGCAAAAGGGCAAGATCTTCACCTTTGTCAATGAGCCTGAGGCGAGCCGGACCGACCTCGCGATCGATGTGTTCCGCGATGTGACATCGATTCCCGAAGAGAGCCGGCATGTGCGGGGAGGGGAGTGCTATGGAGTGGCATTCCATCCGAAATTCCGCGAGAACCGGCACGTTTATGTCTGCTATGTGATGGGGTCGAAAGAGCCGGGCAAGCAGCAGCCCGACGGATCCCGCGTGTCGCGGTTCACGATGAGTTCGTCGGATCCTCCGGCGCTCGATCCGGCGAGCGAACAGGTCGTGTTCACGTGGCTCGGTGGCGGCCACAACGGCGGGTGCCTGGAATTTGGTCCCGACGGATACCTCTACATCTCCACGGGCGATGGTTCGTTCCCCAATCCGCCCGATGCTCTGCTGGCCGGCCAGGATGAGACGCGGGTCCTGTCGTCGGTACTGCGGATCGACGTCGATCATCCCGACGGCGAACGGCCGTACTCGATACCGAAGGACAACCCGCTGGTTGACGTTGCGGGAGCGCGCGGAGAGAAGTGGGCGTACGGTTTCCGTAATCCATGGCGGATGACATTCGATTCGGAGACCGGCGACTTGTGGCTGGGGGATGTCGGCTGGGAACTCTACGAGATGGTCCACTACGTCGAGAAAGGGGGCAATTACGGCTGGAGCGTGACGGAAGGGCGGCAATCGGTCCGGCCCGAGTTGAAGCGAGGTCCGACGCCCATCCTTCCGCCGGCGATTGACCTTCCCCATTCGATGGCCGCGTCGGTCACCGGCGGTTACGTCTACCGCGGAAAGGAACTGCCCGAACTGGTGGGAAAGTATGTCTTCGGCGACTGGGAGACGCGCCGCATGTGGGCCGCCACCTGGGACCGGGAATCGAAGACGGTTTCCAGGATGGACGAGCTGGTTGAGCCGTCGTTGCGGATCGTCTGCTTTGGCGAGACGCCCGAGCGGGAACTCCTGATCATGGACTACGACGACGGGACGATTCATCAACTGGTCAAGAACGAGGTTTCCAACAACCATCCGCCGTTCCCCCGCAAATTGAGCGAGACAGGACTTTACGAGTCGACGGAGCGGGATATCCCGGCTCCCGGCGTAATTCCCTTCTCGATCAACGTGCCGATGTGGGAAGACGGCTTGGCGGCGACCCGGATGATCGCGCTGCCTGAGTCAACATCGGTCATCTGGCACAGGAACCAGGTGCCGATTCCCGGCACGATTTTCAATCGCGTCCTGGAGTTCCCGAAGGATGCAGTGCTGGTTCGGACCGTCGCGACGGCCAACTCGGCCGGACTTCCAAGGCGTCGGATTGAAACGCAGATCCTGCATTTCAACGGCCGAGTCTGGCGCGGGTACACCTACCGGTGGAATGAGTCACAGACCGACGCGGAACTGGTCGAGGCGGACGGGGTGGAAGCCGACATCAACGTCCGCGACTCGCGAGACCACTCGGTCATGGTCAAGCGTCCGCACGTCTTCGCGTCGCGGGCGGCCTGCGTGCGGTGCCACAATCCCTGGGCGCAGCACGCTCTGGCATTCAACATTCCGCAGATCAACCGGATGCGGGTGTTCCACAGCGGCTTCCTCGATCATCAGTTGCGAGCGTTTGAGCATATCGGGATCCTGAAGCGGGCTCCTTCCGACGACGACGATCCCACCCCTCTTCTGGAGACCGAATCCGAAGCGGCGGGACCGCTCCAAAGCCAGATCGAAGCCGTCTACAAGGATCAGCCGAAGCTTTCGCCCCCCTTTGACGAAAACGTCGCGCTCGACCTGCGGGCGCGGTCCTATCTGCACGCGAATTGCTCTCATTGCCATCAGATGGGAGGCGGAGGCACGGCCGACATCGAACTGCGATTCGATTTTCCGCTGGAGAAGACGAAAACCGTCGGTTTCCGGCCGATGCAGGGAACCTTCGGCATTCACAATGCGGAGATCGTCGCCCCCGGCGACCCGTATCGTTCCGTGCTCTATTACCGCATGTCGAAAGTCGGGAAGGGACGGATGCCGCACATCGGCTCGCAGGCAATTGACGATCGAGCCCTGAAACTGATCTTCGAATGGATTCGCCAACTCCCGCCGCACACCGCGGACCTCGCGGCGCTCGAGCGGCTCCGGTTGCTCGACGAATCGACGGCGATCCGGGCAGAACGAGCGAACGCGGAAACTCGGGTGCGGAAGCGGGCGGTTCAGATCGCCCGAAATCGCCTGAAGGCGGAACGAAACGCTCGCGGCGAAAAAGAATCGGCGACGCTGGGTCGCGTCGTTCCGAACGATGCCGATCTGACGACGGCCGCTGAACAGGACGCGGCGGAAGACGCGAAGCGAGCGTCGGCTCGCAAGACGGAGCGGAGTGAAATCATCGACCGGCTGCTGGGAACGGCCCATTCGTCCCTGATGCTGGTGCGGGCGATGCAGAGCGGAGAATTGTCGGCCTCGATTCAGGCCAGGGTGCTGGAAAAGGCGTTGAAATCGGCCGATCCGCAGATAGCCGATCTGTTCGAGCAATTCATCCCTCGGGAAGAACGGACGAAAAAGCTCGGCTCGGTCGTCCGTCCGCAGGAACTTCTGGCGGCGTCTGGAAACGCCGAGCGAGGTCGCGCGTTGTTCTTCGAGACGCCCACGGTCCAATGCAGGAACTGTCACCGCATTGGTGAGCAGGGAACACGGCTGGGACCCGACCTGACGCAGATCGCGAAATCGAACACGAAAGCGCAGATTCTCGAAAGCATCCTCGAGCCGTCGCGGCGGATCGAACCGAAGTTCGTCACGCACCTCGTCGAGACCAGGAGCGGCAAGGTCGTCACGGGCCTCCTTTCAGAGCGGAACGGAACGCACGTCGTGCTGCGGAATGCCAGAAACGAGGAGGTGCGCATTCCGCAAGACGATGTCGAGATGCTCGTCCCGCAGCGGCAGTCGCTGATGCCGGACCTCCAGCTGCGCGACCTGACAAAGCAGCAGGTCGCGGACCTGCTGGAGTATTTGAGTACGCTGAAGTAAGAGCGTCGAAGTCCAGGGTCGCCTCACACATCGGGAATCGGACCGGGAGATGGACGCACGCCGGCTGGAATCGCTTCTGGCGATCGTGTTGACGGCTTCACTGCTGGGGGCGGTGGCGCCGGAATGCCGCGCGGAAGACGGCGCAACGGTCGACGCCTCCGAACGGCGGCCCGATCCCCCCGCCTGGACACGCCGCCCCTATCGATGGCGCGTTTCCCTCGGGTTCGCCGCGGGTCCCGCATTTTCTCCTGCGTCCCGGCGGCATATCGTCGATCAGGCGACTTCCGATCTTCGCACGCGATTCGGCCCCCTTGTCGAGGCCGAAGTCGGGGAGGCGGAAGGGAACGAACCTCGCAGATCCCAGGAACTGGACCGCTTGCCTGAAGAGACCAGCCTGGGAGATGACGGCGAATTGGACCAGGTGATGTTTGTCACACTCGAGCAACGCGGTTCGGCTTTCGTCGTGTCCGGCCGCGCCTGGAGCACGTCGACTCGTCGATGGGGCGCCCGGCAGGAGCGCCAGACATTCGATCGCGCGGCGATGTCCTCAGAAATTCTGGAGGTGATGGACGGGCTGTTTCAGCCGGTGGTGGAGATTGCGGGGGCCGATGACGCCGTTGCGACGTTGCGGGTGAGGGGAGGAGAGTTCGCATCGGTCGATGCCGACCGTCCCCAATGGAAATCGGGCGATCTCCTGCAGCCGCATTATCGGTTTCTCGATCGACAGGGGCGCGTGCAGAGGGTGATGCCGCTCCCATGGACGATCCTCTCGGTCGAATCAGTCGACGGCGCCGAGGCGCGGGCGCGGATCGCGACGGGAGTGCGTGTGGCCCTCGGAAGTAAACGCGGGCGCAACGTGGAACTACTGGCGACGGCGGTGAGGCCGACTCACCCGTCGACGACCGTCACACTGGTCGCCCGCGGCGATCTCGACCGCCCGCTGGTGGCTCATCCGGTCGCCGTCGTTCCATTCGACGAGGTGAAAAAGGAGGTTCGGGAGGAGGAAAAGCGGGCAGACGTCGAAGGGGAGCCTCAAACGGCGGTGAATGCTAAAGCCGCACTCGAACCCCAAGGGAAGGAAGAGTCGGCCCCCTTGTCGCGGCTCCTCAGCGATCGTCATGGCAGAATCCGAATGGAACGCGATCCGCGTCATCCGCTGGTGTGGCTTCGCGTCTTCAGCGGCGAGCAGTTGCTGGCGCGTGTGCCGTTCGTGCCGGGCGCCGCGGCGAGCGAGACGCTCGAATTGCCGGATGACGGGGTCCGGCTGGCGGTCGAGGGCGAGATGGAACTCCTCAAGGGACGGCTCGTGGATGTCGTCGCCCGCCGGGCCACCCTGATCGCCCGAGCCCGCACTCTGGCCAAGTCGCACGACTGGAAAGGAGTCGACGAGTTACTGGCGTCGATCGATCGTCTGCCGGGCGTGAAGGAGTTCGAACAACAATTGGCGAATGTCCGCGTCCCTGCCGTCGAAGTGGCCGTCAAGCGGAAGGACCGACTGCTGGAAGCCCGCGTCCGTCAGTTGACCGGAGACGCCGCCCAGCTGGTGCAGCGTTATCTGGATCCGGAGAAGATCAAAGAATTGCGAGAAGAGCTCGCCGAACTCAGGTCGCTTGACCTCCAGAGCGAGTTGAAGGAGAAGCCGGAAAAATGAGGAACTGACGGGATCAGGGACTTCGTCGCTCGCGTCGATTGGGTGGCATTGGCGGGGCGGATGTCGCAGGATCCAGCGAGGGATTCCGGGTGAAGAACCCCGCAGGCACCAGTCGAAAGCCGGCGCGGGCCACGGGCATGATCGGCCATTCCTCGGGGCGCGGAACGTGGGTGACGCCGACGACGTGCCACACGACCAGATCTTCATCGTCCAGTGGTTCATCGTCCGCGATCCAGTCGGGGAGGCCGGGCTCGGTCGCCGATCGGCTGGGAAAGTCTCCCGCGGCGTGCAGTTCGTCCTCGTGCCATCGCGTGACCCATACCGGGTGCGCGGCAAAGGGCGCTCGCCCTGCAATTTGTGCAGTCGGCTGGAAGTAGGGAGACGCGGACGACGCGGGTTCCAGCAGGTAACCGGGGAAGTGTCCGAGAGCGTTCCGACGGGACGGCTGAAAGACCTTCCAGTGGCGGTGACTGCCGGCTTGATTGTCGCGCGGAGAGTCGCGTTCGGATCGGAGCGGGGTCAGTTCGACGTAGAAGGCATTGCCCGCCGGGTTGTCGTCGCCTGCGGGCTCGGACAGGACGTTCAGCTCGGCAATCCGATTTCGCGGGCCGTCCACGTCGAGGTCGAGCCGGAAGCAGAAGAAGTGCTGATGATTGGGCGCGACGATGTGCGGGTCCACGACCGTTCCATAACGGTCTTCTCCAGTGCCGGAGACTTTCGTTTCACGCTGCTGCAGCTTTTCACAGGCCGAGCAGCGAGCGCCTGACGTCCCTCGGGCGAGGAGCACCCCCGTCAGCTCGACTTCGGCTTCGAGTGTGCCGTCTTCGTGGAAGATCCATCGGAGCCCGTAGTCGTAATTTCCGACGGTGAAGAGGTAGTGGATGACCAGCTGGCGGCCGCGGCGGCTGACCGTCTTGAGCGTGACGTAGTCCATGTGCCGCCACAGCAGGCCGCCGTCCTGCTCGTAGAGGGCGACGGTGTCCTTTCGAAGGAGGGGCGAGCCGTTGACTTCGCTGGCATGCAGGGCCGACATCAGCCGCGCGTTGGCGGGAACGTCCTCGCCGAGGATCAGCGTGCTGGCGAACTGCCCCAGGCCGTACTCCCCCTGGTCGAACGCGTTTCGCCAGTTCCATGCCCCGTTGGCATCGCCGTAGGGAACCACCATTTCCGAGAGCGACGCCCGTTGCATGATGGGGCGAAGCCGCTCGCCGTCCTGCCAGCCGACCTCATACAGCACGAGCCCTTCCCTGGGGTGAAGCGCGTATCGGAATCGCCAGTTCTGCCACTGGACCTCATGCCCATTGACGGCGAAGCTGGCTCCTTCGGGCTGAGAGACGCGAAGGGGCTTGAGCGCCGCTGACGCCGGGCCGACGACTCCGGGATCGAACAGGTCGCTGCCAGGACCTGGAATGGGAAAGGCTCCCGAGTCGGTGAACTCCACCACCTCGCCCGCGGTGACGTCGACGATCGCCAGGACCCCTTCGATGGGGCGGCCATAGGCATGTCCTCCCTCCCCGCGAAAATAGGGCAACACCCGCAGCAGCCTCGCTCCGGGGCGATGTGGCAGGTTCAAGCCGCCCCCCGCCCAAGTATCGAGCTGGACCTTGGACGTGTCGTGGATTCCGCGACACGCCATGGCCTCGACAAATCGCGAATCGGCGGCAACCAGGGCGGCGGCCTGCTCATATTCCTCGATCAGGACGGGAGGCTGAACGCCCTTTCGTTCGTTCCACGACTCGATTCGACCCGCGTCGAGATTCAGGACCGCCTCCCAGGTGCGGTTCGCGGATTTGTCATATAGCACCGCGACCGCTCGACGTTCAATCGGATCTCCGGGCCGGTGCCGCGCGACGACGTCTTTGGCTGGTTCTCGGAGGGCGACCAGCGGAAACCGCGTCGACTCGCCCAGCTTCCCAGCCTCTCGCAGAATTCGTGTGACCGCCGCCAATTCCGCACGGGTCAGCGGGTCGAGCGGATGCAGGGGACCGGCTTCGGGCGGCATGGCAGGAGAGGTGGCCGCCGGGGACCTGGCAGCCGGTTTCGTCGTCTGTCTCGAAATCGCCGCGATGCCGACGGCGACTCCTGTCACGACGGCCATCATCGCCAGGAATCGTCGCCCGGCCATTGATCCCCTTGGCATTCCAGTCCTTCCCTCGGCGAGGCGTTCGTCAGATTCGGACAGCAGGCAGACTTTACCCGCTGTCGGAAGGTCATCGAGACCGTCGATCAGTAGCGTTCGAACGAGGGGCTGGTCGGGCAGCGCTCCGGATCACGTTCGGAATGGCTGGGCTCGTCCCGGATTTCCGCGTAGATCTGGCGGCGCCAGGATTCCGCGGCCAGTTGCGTCATGTCGAGGCAACCGAGCAACGTCTCTCCCGGCATCATCAGGTGCGTGGGACATCCGTCCGCCAATTCGTCGGCGATCCCCTCTTCGGTGTAGTCGAATGGATAGATTCGGCAGACCAGCGGGCGGACGTCCAAGGGCAGGACGCAGCCCGCCGGACCGAGGAAGGTGCAGTCGCCGTTGGACTGATGGTTCAGAGTCCGGCGGCTCTTGTCGGAGCGGAACACATTGTCGCGCCAGGCGGGATCGTCGTCCTGGTCCAGATACTCGGGGTTGGCAGGGACGCGGTAGGCGTAGAAGTCGGTCCGGCCGGTGAAATCGACGATCCGCTGGACGTCCCCCGGCGTCGCGTAGATCTCCCGCGTCTGGCAGCAGGTCTTCTGGTGGCGGGCGCAGCGGGCACAGAGATGATCGGACATGGCGTAATCCTGAGTCAGGCGCCGTCGCGGCAGGACATCCCATGTCCCCTCCCGGACGGAGGCGAGCTCCGGATGATATCAAAGCGCACTGTGTCCTATGAAGGGGCGACCGCCGGATCTGTCCTCATGGTGTGCGCGTCGGAAAGGCAGGTGCAGGAACACTGCGGAAAGCCGCGGGGTGGCGGCGGCGCATGCCCCAGGCGAATGAGTCTCGGCACTTCGGGAGAGGTTTCGGAGAGCGCCGTCATTCCGACGACTGCTTCCACCGCAAGCACCTGCCTGCTTGCAGCACATCGACTCTGGAGTCACGGCACTCGCTCGCGATCCGAATCTCGCAAGCGTGTGTCGATTTACCCCAACTCGGCGATCGGCTCGCCCTCATTGAGGATCGGCAGCGGGCGGCGGGCATGGTCGTAGAACGGCGTGTGGTGGTCGATGCCCAGGTAGCGGTACATCGTGCTGAGGATGCAGCCGGGAGTGTAGGGCTTCGACGTCGGGTATTCGGCCTTGCTGTCGGTCGTGCCGATCGCCTGGCCCATCTTCATCCCGCCGCCCGAGAACACGACGCTCATCGCCTGCGGCCAGTGGTCGCGGCCGGCGCCGCTGTTGATCCGCGGGGTGCGGCCGAACTCGCCGTAGCTCATCACCAGGATGTCGTCCTGGAGCCCACGGTCGTAGATGTCTTCGATGAGTCCTGTGAGGGCCTGATCGTAGGTGGGAAGAAGCTTCTTCTTGAGCTGGCCGAAGTTGTCGCCGTGCGTGTCCCAGCCGCCGCCGGCCTGCACTGCGACGAACGTCACGCCTGCTTCGCAGAGGCGGCGGGCGAGAAGGCAGCTCTGGCCGAGGTCGGTGCGGCCGTACCGCTCGCGGAGCCGCGGGTCCTCGCGGTTGATGTCGAAGGCGCGGATCGCCTTGTCGTCGGTGATCATCGTCATCGCTTCTCGATAGAAGGTATCGAGACCGTCGAGGTCCCCCTTCGTGTCGATGTCGCGGCGGATGGTGTCGATCTGCGCGACGAGGTTGCGGCGCTTGGCGAGGCGGTCGGCCGGAACCCGCCCCGGAAGCCGCAGGTTCTTCACTTCGAAGTTCGGCTGGTTCGGATCGCCGTCGGGACAGAAGGGGTTGTACGACGCCCCGAGGTAGGCCGCCTTGCCAAAGCTGAGCGCCCGCGGGACGTTGCAGTACGCGGGGAGTCCGGGCTCGTTCGGCCCTTTCATTTTCGAGACGACCGAACCGATCGACGGGTAGAGGTTGTCGTTGACTTCGATGGTGGCGTGCCAGCCGGTCTGCATCCACTGCGAGCCCATGCCGTGCCCCGCATTGGTATGGCAGGCCGAGCGGACGACCGACATCTTGTCCATGATGCGGGACTGGAGCGGGAGATGCTCGCCGATATCGAAGCCGGGGACGTTCGTGCTGATGGGCTTGAACTCGCCGCGGAACTCGGCCGGGGCCTCGGGCTTCAGGTCGTACATGTCGATGTGGCTGGGGCCGCCCGCCAGATAGATCAGGATGACCGACTTACGCGAGGCGGTCGATCGCCCCGCTTTCGCCTTGTCGCCTTCGGCCGCGCCGGCGCGCGCCCGCAGCAGGTTGGGAAGCGTCAGCCCGCCGAGGCCGAGGCTGCCGACGCGGAGAAAGTTGCGACGCGAGACGCCATCGCAGGTGCGGGCGGAATTGCCGAGGAGGGTCAACATGACAAGGAACCTTCGCTTGCTAAGGTCGGCGTTTATGCGGTTCAGAGTTTGCTTGTTGAATCGTCCGGACTGGTCAGTCGGTCCTTCCACGCGTCGGCATCACGATGAAGATGCAGAACGCCCAGGAAGAGAAGTTCTTGTGGAAGGGCTCGGAAATAGATGCCGTAGGGAAAGCGTTTCAGGCGGCAGACTCGAATCTCATCGGCAACAATCGGAAAGGACTCGGGAGAAGCTTTGATCGAGTTGCGTCCTACATCGAGAGCATCCAGAAACCTGACTCCCAATCCGTCCTGTCGGTTTTCGTACCAGCGTGTCACAGCCGCCGCATCCACGAAGAATTCCGGTCGGTAACAAACCGGCTGGCCACTCATTTCGTGACTCGCAGCGAAGCGAGCATCGCATTCATCTGATCTTCTTCGATAGAACCCGAAGAATCCTCGTCATGTGCGCTCAATCGACGGCGCAGTTCGGCGAGCTGAGACTCGCTGGGACGAATTGCATTCGTCTGCGGCGCAACGGAACTCCACAGGACTTCCAAAAGATCGAGTCGGTCGTCCAGCGACCACGTTTCGACTTCGCTGAGAACAGCTTGCTTTGTCATTGCCAATCTGCCATCGAGTTGCAAAGCCAAGATGTCGTCCGTCCCGATCTTCGCGGAGATTCTTCAATGATTGAACATGAACTCCCGTGAGTTCACCAGAGACCACAGGAGGTCTTCGAGGGCCCTCTGGCGATTCTCGGGCGTTTCGGCCTCGACGTAGTCGATCGACGTCTTGCGTTCGGCGGCGGATGGCATTCGGCAAAAGGCGCCGAGATAGAGTTCTTCCACCATCGCGTCGACAGGACGCTTTTCTTTTTCCTTCATCCAGCGGGCGATCAGGCCGTCGCCGGCCGCGATCTTGTTCTCGACTTCGTCCGAGTTCGCCACCAGCAGCACCTGGGCCAGCGTCGCCCCGCTTGACCGTTCGCACTCGCAGCCGCTCACGCGGCGGGGACGATCGAAAGTGTCGAGGAAGTAAGAGCCGAAGCCTTCGTGCGGAAGGTCGATCGCACGGGCGTTGGTGCTGACGCCGCTGAACCGCGTCCGCGTCCCACACGCCTGGTCGAGGGCGTCGTGCAGCACCTCGGCGTAGAGCCGGCGGGCGTAATAGCGGGCGAAGTTCTGCTGGTCGTGCTTGTTCGCTTCGGTCGGCTCGGACGAGAGCTGGTAGACACGGCTGTTGAGCATCAGGCGGATGAGGTGCTTGATGTCGAAGCGGTGGGCGGGGGTTTGAAGTTTGAGGGTTGAGGGTTGAAGGTCAGAAGAAGACTGCGAACCCGCAAGCGACGATGGGGAAGCGGGCGAGACTCCGTCCGTTTTTCCTGATTCCTGATTCCTGATTCCCGACCCCTGGAATTCGTTCGCGAGATAGTCGAGGAGTTCGGGGTTCGACGGGGGGTTGGTCTCACGCATGTCATCGACCTGATCGACGAGACCGCGGCCGAAGAAGTGACCCCACATCCGGTTGACCAGAATCCGCGCGAAGAACGGATTCTCCGGCCTGGCCATCCAGTCGACGAGGCCGTGGCGCGGGTCCTGCTCGGACGTGAACTCGGCGAATTCGCCATCGAGGTACTTCGGCTTGAGAGGCTTGCCGGTCCGCGGATGGGGTTCGCCCATCGTCGGGTTCGGTGACGAGAAATACGGCGGCGGCTGGCCGAAGCTCTTGCGGCCGAGGCGGGTGAAGAAGCCCGCGAGTCCGTAGTAGTCGTCCTGGCCCCACTTCTCGTAGGGGTGGTGGTGGCAGCGGGCACATTGCAGCCGGATGCCGAGGAAGACCTGGGCGGTGTCGGCCGTGACCTGATGAAGCTGGTCGTCGCGGCTCTGCCAGTACCAGTTGATGGCGGGGGCCGATTGCCATTCGCCGGCAGCCGCCACGATCCCCCGCACAAATTCGTCATACGGGCGGTTGCGGGCGATCATGTCCTTGATCCAGTTGTGGAACGCATATGACGCCTGGTCGGCTCCCGCAAGACGCGAGTTCCGCAGGATCGAGCCCCACCGCATCGCGAAAAACGCAGCGTAGTCGGGCGAGTCGAGCAAGCGGTCGATCGCCTTCGAACGCTTGTCCGGGGCAGCGTTGCCGAGGAACTCACGGACTTCTTCCGTCGTTGGCAACCGGCCACACACATCGAGCGTGACACGCCGAAGGAATGTTGCGTCGTCGCAGGTGGGTGACGGGACGAGTCCGAGCTTCTTCCACTTCTCCGCCGCGAGTTCATCGATGCGGTTGTTTGCGACGAACCCGGGGATTTCCTTCAATGGTTCGCCGTGAGGGAGAATCGCGCGGAAGACGGCGACCTGCCCCATGTAGCGGGCCATGATGGCGGCCTCGCCGCTGTTGTCGCCCGTGTTGACGAGACCTTCGGCGTCCACCGCCGCGACGACGTCGAGGTTGCTCGAGAACTCCGCATCGCGAGTGACGTCGCGGCGAGTGCCGTCGGAATACACCGCGTTGACGGCCAACTGCTGGCGATTGCCACGCCGCAGGATGCGTTCCGCGGGGGTGATCTCGATGCGGGTGACGACGGGAACATCCGGAGCCGAAGCGGGCGCACCCGACTCAATCCAGCGATAGAGCATCCGGTAGGGCTCGCTGCCGACGTCCAGCCGTTTGCCACCCCCGTGCGGGGAGACGCCCGTGGCCTTCGTGAGCAACAGGCTCCGCTCGGGTGCGAGTTGGAAGACGCGGCGTCCGCGGCCCTGCTCGACGAGGGCTTCGTAGTCGAACTTGGTGTCGAAACCGAAGAGCGACAGCTTGAAGCCGTTCTGACCGCTCGCCTTCCCGTGGCAGCCACCCGCATTGCAGCCGAATCGCGTGAGCAGCGGGACAATCTCGGTTCCGAAATCGATGGGCCGCGAGGCGTTGAAGGCTTTCACGACGACGGGAATTGTGATCGTCTCGTTGCCGGAAGTCACTTTGATCTGCGTTTCGCCAACCGCGATGGGTGTGACCAGTCCCGATGGACTCACCTTCGCAACGTTGGTCGCCGCGCTCTCGTATCGTGCGGTGCGCGTGATGTCCTCGCTGCCGTTCGAAACGACCAACTGAGTGCGGGCGTAGGCGTCCGCCTGTTCAACAGCCGGAGGAAAAACCGTGATCGACCCAGCGGAGGCCGATTGCTGGAAAGTCAATCCGAAGGCCACCATGGTGAGCGCAGCGCGGAACATCACATTGGAGGGAGAGCAGCGCAATCGGGTACTCACTGAGCAGGCGGGACCGATGGCAGGGCATCAAAGGCGGAGCGCTGTCGACGCCTAAGTTGCATCGACACCTGTGGATATCTTAGTTCGGCGGGATCCGGGCAGGCAACTCTTCCTTCGGAATTGTCATATCCGCACCTCTGGTTTCTCGACGGATTCCGAAAATCCGGATTCGAGAGTGCCAAGGGAACAGAGTCCCGCTACGCCGCGAGCGGCGACAAACTCACCCAGCGTTGCACAGACTGCCTGTTTTCTGTCTACTCCGGCCAACCCACTACGGAGAGTGTCATGGCGACGATTCTGGTGACGGGCGGGGCGGGATTTCTCGGAAGTCATCTGTGCGACCGGCTGATCGAGCGCGGCGACGAGGTCATCTGCCTCGACAACTTCTTCACCGGCCGCAAGCAAAATATCGCTCACTTGCTGCAGCACCCGCGGTTCGAACTGGTGCGGCACGACATCGTCCACCCCATCTTCCTCGAGGTGGACCAGGTCTATAACCTGGCCTGCCCCGCATCGCCCGAGGCGTACCAGGAAAACCCAATCAAGACGATCAAGACGTCGACCGTTGGCATGGTGAACATGCTGGGGTTGGCGAAGCGATGCCACGCGCGGATTCTGCATGCGTCGACATCAGAAGTCTACGGCGACCCGCAGGTCCACCCGCAGACCGAGGACTACTGGGGCCATGTCAATCCGCTCGGCCCGCGAAGCTGCTACGACGAAGGAAAGCGCGTCGCCGAGTCGCTGTGCATGAACTATCACATCGCCCACAAGCTCGATGTGCGGATCATCCGGATCTTCAACACTTACGGCCCGCGGATGGATCCCCGCGACGGTCGCGTCATTTCGAACTTCATCATGCAGGCGCTGCGGGGCGAGCCGCTGACGATCTATGGCGACGGGAAACAGACGCGGTCGTTCTGCTTCTGTCACGACCTCATCGACGGAATGATCCGCCTGATGGACCAGAACGAAACGGTCGGCCCGATCAACATCGGAAACCCTGTCGAAAACACGATGATCGAACTGGCCGAGAAAGTGCTCAAGGAAACCGGCTCGAAGTCGAAGCTGATCAACCTCCCGCTTCCCAAGGACGATCCCAAGCAGCGCTGCCCCGATATCACGCGGGCGAAGACGGTGCTGGGCTGGTCGCCGAAGGTGCCGCTCGAAGAAGGGCTCAAGCACACGGTCGCATATTATCGAGAGCAGTTGAAGTCGAACCCGAAGGCTTGAGGCACGTCGAGACTTGAAAAGGAGATGTAAATTAGGAACCCAGGAAGGCAGGAAAAAGGCAAGGATTAAAGCGAAAGCAATCCATCGGGCTGTAAAACTCTTCTCGATTTCTTCCTGATTCTTTCCATGCCTTTTTCATGCCTTCCTGGGTTCCTAATTCAAATCTTAATTCTTTCGGATTCGGCGAGAAACTCGCTCTTCTCATTCTGCAGCCTTAAGTGTTAAGTGACTGACGGCTGCCGATTCCAATCGGCAGCCGTCAGAGACTTGTGAGCAAAGCTTTACCCGATCGGCCACGTGAACCAACAGGTAAGCCTGAGACCTTAACGGCACTCAGTGAGCGTGAGCCTCTTCCTCATGCTTCGCATGAGCGGCCACGATCTTCTGCTGCTCGTTCGGCGGGACGGCCTCGTAGTGGCTGAAGTCGAGCGTGAACGAACCCTGGCCCCCGGTCAGGCTGGAAAGCGAGCGGGCGTAGGTCATCACCTCGGAGAGCGGGGCGCGGGCGTGGACCACCTGGAACCCGCCGGGGGCTCCGTCCATTCCTTCGACACGCCCGCGGCGTCCGTTGAGATCGCTCGTGATGTCGCCGAGCTTTTCTCCCGGCACAGTGATCTCCATGTGGACGATCGGTTCGAGCAGCGACGGCCTGGCCTTCAGGAAGACTTCCTTGAAGCACTGGTTGCCGGCGATCTTGAAGGCCGTTTCGTTGCTGTCGACCGGGTGGTCTTTTCCGAAGAAGAGTTCGACCACGCAGTCCTGCACATGGAAGCCGGCCAGCACTCCCTGCTCGAGGCGTTCCCGGACTCCCTTCTCGATCGCGGGAATGAAATTATTGGGGACCGATCCGCCGGTGACCCGATCGACGAATGCGAAATTGAACTCCGGGTCGTAATGGTATGCCCGGATGCTCGGGAATCGCTCGGACGTGAAATACTCTTCCGGGACGATTCCCTGCGGGAGCGCGGAAACCTTGAAGTGGACCTCGGCGAACTGACCTGAGCCGCCGGACTGCTTCTTGTGGCGGTACGATCCTTCCGCCGCTCCGGCCACAGTCTCGTGATACGGGATCTTCGGCGCGTGCGAGTTGACCTCGACCTTGTCGCGCTTGAGAAGCTTCTCGCGGGCGATTTGCAGATGCAGTTCGCTCATGCCCCGGATCACAATCTCGTGCGTCTGGGCATCGCGGATGACCTTGAACGTCGGGTCCTCCTCTTCGATCTTGTGAAGCGCGCCCGAAATCTTCTGCTGGTCGTTGCGGCTCTTCGGCTCGACCGCCAGGCCGATCATCGGCGTCGGGTAGGCAATGGGCGGCATGTGGACGCCGTTGGCCTTGGTGATGGTGTCGCCGAGTTTCAGCTCTTCGACCTTCACGATGGCCACGATATCGCCCGGCCCCGCCGAGTCCGTTGGCTCCGTCTTCGCCCCCTGGATGTCGAGGATGACGCCGCTCTTGATGTTCTTCGCCGCACTCGACGCGTGCAGGCTTTCCTCCTTGTGCAGCGTCCCTTGGTAGACGCGGACGTAGCTCATCCGGCCGACGAACGGATCGATCTTCGTCTTGAACACCTGGGCCACGAGCGGAGCCGAAGCGTCCGCCGTCAGATCGACTTCCCCGGCGTTGCTCTCGGCCTTGCGCGCGAGGTCGGTCGGGGCCAGGGCGTTGCGGGCGATGAAGTTCATGAACTCGTCGACGCCGATTCCCTGCTTGGCACTCATGAAGAGCACCGGGATCAGCGTGCCGGCCGCGATGGCCTTGTGCGTGCCGGTTGCAATCTCTTCTTCAGTGAGAGGCGTCCCCTCGAAATACTTCTCCATGAGGGCCGCGTCGGCTTCGACGATGGCGTCCATCAGCTGCTGGTTGATGGCGGCCGGATCGGCGACAACGCCTTCAGGCTTCGTCTCCGGCGGATGGAGCGTGCAGCACAGCCCCTTCAGATCGTGGCCCAGACCGACAGGGAGATTGACGGGAACACAGGCAGAGCCAAACGTCTCGCGGATCGATTCGAGGAGCTGGTCGAAGCGAATGTTTTCGAGGTCACACTTGGTGACGAGGATCATCCGCCCGACGCCCGCGTCGCCGGCTTTCTGGAAGCAGCGGCGGGTGTTGACTTCGATGCCGGGGCCGGCGGAGAGAGTGATGACGGCGGTCTCGACCGCGCGGAGCGTCCCGATGACCTGGCCGATGAAGTCGGGATATCCGGGGGTATCAAAAAGATTGACCCGCTTCCCCTGGTGGGTGAAGTGGGCCATGGATGAGCTGATTGTGTACTTGTGCTGCTTCTCTTCGTCGTCGGTGTCGAGGAGGCTGGTTCCGTCGGCTACGGAGCCAGCCCGGGGTGCAGACCCGGATTTGAAGAGGAGGAGGTCAGCCAGGGTCGTTTTACCGACCGCCCCATGACCGACCAGTGCGACATTCCTGACGTCAGCGACCTGATGCCTGGGCATACGTGTGTCCTCCCAGCGGTAGAGAAGAATCTGACCGCTCCAGACCGGAGCGCGGCGACGGACGAGAGACGTCCGCGAAGACTGCGTTAAAGTCTATGCGCGAGTTCTCGATCGTGCCAGAACCTGTCTTGCGGTTTTTTCCTCAAATCGTTGAGTGGGCGCGAAAGGCGATCGATCGGGGTGACGAGGGAAGAAGAGTCTGCCCGCGAATGACGCGAATCCGCGCGAATCAAGGCAGAGATAACGTCAGACAAGCCGGGAACAGCGAGTCGGCGGGCTTCCGGCTCTTGCTCTTCCATGCGCGCTGATTTGCGTCATTCGCGGGAAAAGTCTTTGCTTCCTTCGCGGTGCTGCCTCACGACGACACATTATCCGATGTCGCGTCACGTCAACTCGCGGATCGGCGTGCCGGTGCTGAGGATCGGAATTGGCCGGCCCGCGAAGTTCGGGAACGAGGCCTCCGACGAGATACCAAGGTGGCGGTAGATCGTCGCGAGGAGATCCTGCGGCGTCAGGGGGCGCTCGATCGGATACTCGGCCTTCGATGTCGTCGCGCCGATGACCTGCCCTCCGTGCGTGCCGCCGCCTGACACAAGCGCCGTCATCGCACCGGGCCAGTGATCGCGGCCAAGGCATCCGTTCGCATTCGACACGCGCGGCGTGCGGCCGAACTCGCCGACCGCGACAACCATGATCCGCTTGTCGAGCCCGCGCTGATGGATGTCGTCGATGAGCGCGGTGATCGCAGGGTCCATGTGCTCCGCACGCAGCTTCATCCCGGTCGCGAGATCCCATCCGGGCTGAGCGTTCGCGTGGTCGTCCCAGCTGAAGTAAAGGGGCATGCCGAGCTTGGGCGCCAGCGCGTCGATCGTAACCACCGACGTTCCCGCTTCCGCCAGACGGCGGGCGAGGAGACAACTTTGACCCCAGAGGTGCCGTCCATAGCGGTCGCGGAGCTTCGGCGATTCCTTGCCGAGATCGAAAGCGTCGCGGACGACGGGGCTGGTGAGCATCGAGAAGGCCGCCGCACGGAACGGATCGCTCCCGTCGATCGAACCGGTCGTCGGTACGCCACGTTGGAAACGGTCGAACTGCTCAATGAGGGCCCGGCGGCTTTCAAGCCGTTCTCCCTGGATGCCGGCGGCCAACGTGAGGTTCGGCGGCGCGAACCCTTCGACGGACGGGTCGCCGGTGACGTAAGCCTTATGCGCGAGACCGAGATAACCGGTCTGCGTCATGAACGGCTGCGTCGGGATGCCGACGTATTGCGGGAGGCCCTTCGGATTCTGCCCGCGCATGCGGCTGGCGATCATGCCGAAGTCCGGATGATCGGAGCGCGAGGTCGAACTCGGATCGGGAACGAGAGGCGTCTTGCCGGTGAGCACCTCGATGCTGCCGTCGTTGTGGGCCGACATCGTGTGATGCAGAGACCGGACGAGTGACACCTTGTCGGTCATCTGGGCGAGCAGCGGGAACAACTCGCAGATGTCGATGCCGGGAACGCGCGTTGCAATCGGCCGGAACGGCCCGCGGTACTCGCTCGGGGCATCGGGCTTCGGATCGAACGTCTCGACCTGGCTGGGGCCGCCCCACATCCAGAAGAGAATGACCGACGTGTCCGTTCGCTCGGTTCCGGCGGCCGCCCGTGCGGCGAGGACATCGGCGAGTTGCAGGCCGCCAAGCCCCAGCGTCCCCGCACGCAGCAGCTCCCGCCGCGTCATCGGGCCCGTGCAGCGAACCGCAGGATTCGGATGATGTCCGCGGCGTTCAGGCATTTCCACGGCCTTGCAGGGAGTGCGTCGCATAAGAGTTCGTCATAATGTCGCAAGTCCTTAAGCCATCGGCAAGGCGTAACCCCCTCCTTCCCATCCGCGTCATGCCCGTGGCCAAGTTTTCCGACGGTGCCGGATTTCCTGAAGAAACGGATCATCGGGGACGATGCGGATGTCGGGAGACCCGATCCGACCTCGACTCTCTCGGCAAGGATGCGCGATATGTTTTGCTCCGACTGTGGTGCGAAGGCGGACGGACGTTTCTGCTGGCAGTGTGGTGCGAAACTGCACGGGAGACAGACAACGGATCCAGGTCGCGCGACGGCAGAGTCATCCGATGAGTCGCACGCGGTGAAGTTCGCGCCGGGCTCGGCCATTGATTCTTCAGAACGCGCGGGCGTCGACTGGTCGGACGAGATCTGCTACGAGCGGCTGCTGGCCGTCGATGCCGTCCGCGATCGCGTCGTGGCTGCGGGGCGTCGCCATCAGCCGGGGGTCTCGGGAGAGCAGTTTCTCGCTGTGTTCGACGCGATCGTTCCGACCGGAGTTTCGATCGAGAAGCTTTCGGTCGCCCTCCAGCCGGTCTACGGCCGGCTCGGGATCAAGACGGGGCAAACCGCCAGCTGGCTCCTTCCTGCGCGTGCGGGTGAAGCGTTCGTTGCGGTGTTGTGCGCCTTGGCATCTCACGGACACACGCTGAAGAGCGTCGACCAGGCCACCACGCGCTGCGACTTGAAGATGGCCATCCCGTCGAGCCTCTGGGCTCTGGCTGGCGAGTTGGTCGTGACTCTCGAGCGCGAATCGTCCGGGACGCGTGTGATCGCAACCGCGAACGTCACCGGGCAGATGTTCGACTGGGGTCACTGCCGCCGCGTGCTCGACCGGATTCATGCGCGGATCGTGCAGGAACTGGCCGAGATCTGCGGAGGCACCGCCGCACATTCCACGAACCGCGCCGCGTGACGTCCCCGCTATGTCGTGTGGAAGTCTCCGCGGTCGGCCGATTCGAGAATGCGATCGATGTCGGTCGGGGACCGTGCATCCCTCAGACTTGCGACGAAATTCGTGTTGCGAAGGTTGCGGTGCAGTTCCTCAATGACCGGAGGAACGAGTCGCCCGAGGTGCGTGTGGGGGGACGGAGGCGGCGCGAGGCAAAGGCAGACGACGTAGACCAGCTCGCGGTCCAGGCTGTCGAAGTCGACTCCGCCGGGCACGATGGCCAGCGCGCCGACCGGCTCCGTCAGAGGACGGTGCCGCGTGTGGGGCACCGCGATCGAACGTCCAATTCCCGTCGATCCGAGCGACTCTCGCCGAATCAGAGCATCGATAATCGTCGGGACTGAATCCCGTTCGACACGACCCGCACCGGCGAGGCCCTCGACGAGCTGGCGGATCACGTTGTCGCGTTGCGGGCGGACAATCCGGTCGAACAGGGTTCGATATCCGAAGAATTCGGAGAGGGACATTCGAGTTGCCTTTCCAAGGGGCTCATCGGCAGTGCGGCACGCCGCAACCGCCACTCACCCCAAATTGAAGCGTATCGCGAACGACGTCCGAAAGGACGTCGCTCAGCGGATCTTCTTGGGGGCTTTCTGACCTTTGGGGATCAACGTCGTATACGGCCGGTCCTTCATCCGTTTGTCGAACTCGGCCTTCGCGGCGGTCACTTCGGCTGGACTCTGCAAAAGGTCGATCATCGTGACGGCCAGAACTTTCGAGGCATAGAGAATCCCCTTCTCGCCGATGGGCGACGCGATGGCGGCGACGTTCTGCCAGCTGTGGCCGGGGCTCTCGGCTGCCATGCAGGCGGTTCGCAGGCCGCCGGTCGGGATGTGCCACGAGACGTCCCCCACGTCGGTCGAGCCGCCGGCGGGTCGGGCGGCTTCGACCAGCGAGTAGACCTTCTCGTCGATGGCGTCAGGAAACTTCGTCCTGAACTCGGAAATCAGCGGTTCCTGGAGGCGGCGGGCGAAGGCACGGTCGGCCTCGGTGAACTTCGGCGGCCCCACGGCCTTGAGATTCTTCAGCACAAGCTCGGACAGCGACGTGTTGGGAATGATCTCATGGCAGTCGGTGTCCACCTGGACGTCGAACTTCGTCCGCGTCATCAGGGCGGCCCCTTTGGCGATGTCGCCGATCCAGCCAAAATATTCTTCGACGCCGCGATGATCGTCGGCCCGGACGTAGTACCAGACCGTCGCCTTGGCCGGGACGACGTTCGGCGCGCCGCCCCCTTCAGTAATGACGTAGTGAATGCGGGCGTCTCCCTTGATGTGCTCGCGCATGTAGTTCGCGCCGACGTTCATCAGCTCGACCGCATCGAGGGCGCTGCGGCCCTTCTCCGGGCTGCCGGCGGCATGGGCGGCGGTGCCGTGGAACGTGAACTTCGCCGAGACCGCCGCCTTCGAGCTTCCTGACCAGCTCTCGTTGCGGGTCGACGGGTGATAGTGCAGGCAGACGTCGAGGTCGCGGAAGTCGCCGGCGAGCGTCATGTAGACCTTCCCGATGAGGGTCTCCTCAGCGGGCGTTCCATACAGACGGATGGTTCCGGGGAGCCGGTGCTGTTCCATCGCGGACTTCACGGCCAAAACCGCGCCCAACGTTCCCGCTCCAAGCCCGCTATGGCCGCAACCATGCCCCGGCGCCCCGTCCTTCACGGGGTCGCGGTCGGGCGAGAGTTTCTGCGAAAGACCCGGCAGGGCGTCGTATTCGCATAGCAGTCCGATGATGGGCCGGCCTTCTCCGAATTCGGCCACGAAGGCCGTCGGTATGTCGGCGAGGCCGGTCCGAACCCGGAACCCCGCCGACTTGAGCTTGTCGACGAGGAGGGCCGAGGAACGGTGCTCCTCGAGACCGACTTCCGCGAACTCCCAGATCGACCTGTTGACCGAGAGAATCTCGCTCGACAGTCGATCGACGGCATCGACCGCTCCCTTCTGAACCCGTCCAAGCGGAGCCGCGGGCTCCTCGGCCGCCGCCGACGGCTTTTCGCACGTCAAAACGATCAGAAAGGCAATAACAACGAGGCTCCACTGAGGTCGCATTGAACTTCTCCAGGCAATCGATGAGGACTCTGCGGGACGTCACGGAGCGCATCAATGCTCGCCGCGCCGAGTTGCGAGCGTAACCCTGCTCGCGCGTTTCTGCGAGGCACGGCAAGCCGGTGGTTGACGTCGTCACCAGGCTGGTCCTTTGCCTGGGAATGTAACCGTGCCAGTTCCGAGAGGGCGGATCCTGAAATCCCGGACACGTGGTTGACTTCAGCGGCGAACTTGTTGATGATTCGGCCGGTATCGGATGGATCGAAAAGGCCGATTCTCCCGAGGCGAGGGAGAATCCCGATTTTCACGTCGATGGGCTCTCCCTCTCCACGTCCCCGGAGTGGTTCTTCCGGTTGGCTGAAGCCCTTCGTGGATAACAGGTTGGACGACACCCTCCCTCCCTGCATTTCAATCAACGGACACGTTCCGAAGGAACCGAGATGATGAATTGCCTTTCCCTCCAGTCCAGGAAGATCCGGATTGCACTGGGGGTCTTCTGCGTCGCGCTGGCTGCCCTCCCTCCCATGCTTCTCGCCTGCGATGAGTACTTTTATGGGCCGGGAAATCACTGTTCGACGCGGTGGGCCACTGCGTGCGGTTCACAGTGCTACGGGCTGGAAGACTGCGACGTGGGGCTGTGGCACAGCCCGATCAACCCGTTCGAGTGCTTTTTCGGGTGCAAGGCTCCGGGTGCGGGAGATCCCGAAGGGCAGACCTATAACTGCCCGCTCGAATCCGAAGGGGGCTGCATCATGAACCTCTTCATGTCGGATGACTGCACGATGTGGGTCGGTTATGCGATCCCTTACTGCATCTGCGAATGCAATCGCGCTTACTGACGGATGACGGCCACAATTGACTCTCGCATCGGGTCGTCGCCGCGACGACGTCGGCACGAGATATTGTGGTGTCGCTTGCGATCCGGCTTTGCGGGTCGAAATGCTTTACGCGGTCAATCGGCCGAGGTAGTGAGCCGAGCGACTTTGCCCGCGGTGTCGCGCCCGGACGAGCGCGCGGATTTCCGACACCGGCATCGCCTGGGCGTCGTGGCGTCAACTCCTCGATCAGCCCCTCTCTCCAATGCGCAGACTTCTGATCCCGCGGATCGCTCTCCTCAGTCTTTTGGGCGTGACCCTTTCCGCGGGGGAATTCGCGGCCGCCTCAGACGATGTGCGGCTGGACGATGTCATCGCCCTGCTGGAGCGGCAGGAGACGCTGCTCACCCGAGCGCGCCTGCACTTCACCGAGCAGTCCCGGATGCTGGTGAAAGGGAAACTGGTCGAGCAGACCGTCACCACGCGGACCGCTTCGCAAGGGGCGAAGCTGCGCTCCGAGATGGAAATGATCACGGCGCGCGGAAAGGTGACGTCGATCGATGCGTTCGACAACGAGCGGCACCAGACCCACAAGCCAAACATCAATCGCGGCACCGTCTCTTCGGAAGGAGCGGTAACGTCGAATTATCTCCATCACATCTATAACGCCAAGACAGGCCTGGCGACCGAACTGAAGAAGGTCCGCGCATCGCTCGCTTCCAAGTGGGTGGAAGTGGCGGGAGAGCGACTTCTGCTGGTCGAATGGAACGACGCAGCCTCTCGATTCGACAACCAGGCCTGGCTCAACCCCAAGGCGGGGTTTCAGCCAAGGCTGGTCGTTCGCAAGACGCGCTTTGCGGCTCCGCGCGAAGGGGGGACCACCGGCATGAAGATCGTGACGGCCGTCAAGGCGTACCGTCAGGATCATGGGGCCTGGTTTCCCTCGTCGGTCGCCCGCAACCTCGAGATCACCTACGTCTCCGGGAAGCCACGGCACGACGAAATGAACTTCGAGCTCCTGGAAGCGCAAACCGACGTGGATGTGCCGGACGAGGAATTCGTCATCCGGTATCCTCCCGGCACGCGGCTGTTTGATGCGGACGCACGATTGCACTACATCGTGGGTGCGGACGGCCAGTGGGAGCGAACGGAATCGCCGCTTGCGACAACGGCAGCAATCACGATTCAACCGTGGTGGTCCGAACGGTGGATCCTGTGGTCGATCGTTGCCACAGTCAGCAGCGTGGCCTGCTATGCGGCCTGGCGGCAATTTCGATTGGTGGCCTCCACTCGATAGTCTTCTCCACCTCATGATGAGGTCACCGTCCGGGACAGCGGGTGAGGATTCAGTCCCCGCGTGCCTCCATTTTTGCGTCGAGCAAGACGCGGAACTGTCGCTTGAGATCGCTCCGTCGAGACGGTGATCCTATTCTTCAGACGATACATGCATCGCGTCATCGCGGCGGCCGTCTCGACTGCGATGGCGGGACGGCGGAAGCTCCAAACGGAATCTTCGATGAACTCTCGCCGTTGGACATGGATTTCGCTGTTCGCGGTGGCGGCTCTGACCACCGTCGGGGTCGCACGCTCATTCCTGTCCCGACCACCCGGTCCCGTGAGCCAGTTGCCGGAGGTGGTGGATCTGGGCACCTTTCGCGAGCGGGCCGAATTGACGGGCGTCATTCCAATCCGCAACGTCGGTTCGACGCCCCTCTGGGTGGAAGAGGTTTCCGCGGGGTGCAGCTGCCTGAGGGCCGAGAAGCCGGCGGGCGAGATCGCTCCGGGCGAGTCGGCCGATATCAGGCTCAAGTACACCTTTTCGGGGGGGCCGGGAGAAACCGTCGATCGAGAGGTGCAGATCCGCACGAACGAGGGGCGCGAATGGAAGCGAGTGCTGATCCGTGCGGCGCTCGTCGATTACATCGCCTCCTCGCCGTGGCGCGTGAACGCACAACTGGACGTCGGTGATTCCTTGCGGAAGGAGATCCGGCTGACCTGCACGAATGCGGCCGAGAACTTCCGGATCAAGTCGATGACGTCGGACATTCCGGCTCTGAAAGTCAGCCGATTGACCGAGGGGGACGAACCGGGCGTCGAGTTTCTGCTGGAAGCCCGTCGCGACGAGTTCACCGAGGCGGGAATGGTCGAAGGGACGATCCGCGTCGAGACGACCAGCCTCAACTCGCCCGAGGTGAGGATCCCGTTTTCCATCACGGTGGTGCCACGAGTCAACGCCCATCCCTCGCTGGTCGTGTTTCAGGAAATTGAAGGAAAACTGGCGCCGGCAGTCGTCGAAATCAAGTCGCGGATTCCCGTCCTGGTCTCCTGCCGCGATGCGGCCCTCGCGGTGCGCGACGTGAGCGTCCCGGGTGCAGGCGAAAATCCGAATGAGCCGCGAGAGATCAGCCGGTTTGAACTGACGCCGCCAGAGGATGCTTCCACGTCTCCAAGCGGAACGATCCGGTTCGACATCGAGGGAGACCCCTCGACGAAGTCGGTCGAGGTGCGTTACCTTGTCGTGCGTCCCGAGTGACGCTCCTGCCATCCGCGAGGTTGATCGTCAGGCCCGCTCGGTGGACGAAGACGACTCGACGCCGGGACGGATCGCTCGTCACCGTGTGGGAGCCTGCCTCGCATCCGTGGTGAACTTTGACGTCAGCGAGAGACGCATGAATCAATCATCGCTGACTTCTCGAATTCGACGCCGCATCGTCCAGGCGGCGGTGCGGTGCGGCGGGGGACGCGTTCGCCGTGCCTTTTCACTGCTGGAACTGATGGTCGTCATGACGATCATCTCGATTCTGCTGGCATTGATTCTGCCGGCCGTGCATCAGGCCCGCGAAGCCGCCCGCCGGATGCAATGCCGGAGCCATCTCAAGCAGTTGGGAGTTGCCCTCCACAACTACTCCTCGTCCCACGGTGCGCTTCCACCGGGGTCGGTCGTCGGCGACTGGAGCTGGAAGACGTTCCTGCTGCCCTACGTCGACCAGGCGGCGACTTACTCACTGATCGACTTTTCCAACAACATCCGGAGCGGGTGCTACTCCTGCACCGGCGAAGTGGCACGGATCCTCAATGCGGGCCTGCCGCCGCTCGAGCAGACCGTGGTTCCGCCTTATTACTGCCCGTCCGACCCGCAAAGCGGCAATCTCGTCCCCGATCCGAATACGCCCACCTATACGTTTCGCGTCGGGAGTTACCTCGGAGTTTCCGGCGATAGTTATCGTTCGCCCAATTATGGAGTCTGCCTCGGGACGAAGGATCCTCCTTTGGCCCGCGACAACGGCATGCTGGTGTACGCTTTCGCCGTGCGGTTCGAACACGTCCGGGACGGGACGTCGAATACTTTAATGGTTGGCGAGCGAGGCATCGGGCAAGCGGGCGTGGTCTACAGCCGCGACTTCTGCACTCGCATTTTTTCTCCCTGGCTTCCGATGACGGGCTTTCAGTTTCCCGATCCGTACGCAGAGAAACCGACTCATTACTGGAGCTATCACCCGGGAGGCGGGAACTTCGCATTCGGTGACGGATCGGTGCGATTCCTCAGCTACCAGATCGCCCCCTCGATCCGATCCAGCCTGGCGACCGCGGACGGCGGGGAAGTGCTGGGCGAGTTTTGAAGGCGAGAGAGATGGGCATCGAGCACGCCTCGCGATTGCCTCTTCGGGATGAGAGCGCATTACCGGCACATGCCGGAAAACGAGCCAAGGGTGGCCGGGTCTGAGGCTTTGCGAAGGCCCGGAACGCACGCGTAATCCGGGCCTTCCCTTCGGTCAGACCCGGCCACCCCGGAATACACGAAGGCAATGCACTCTAGCCGCCAACGCCGATTGGTTCCGTTCACGACATGACCGTGGAATCAGACGGGAACGATTGGAAGCGGCGGATGCTGAAGCCACGCGTCGGCGGTGCGGTTGCAATCGGCGTCGTCGTTCTCCGTCAGTTCGCGGAGTCTTTGCCGGTTTCGGCTGTCCGCCAGCTTGAGATAGTAGAGCCCGGTCGTCACCTGCTGCTGTCGGAGAGTTTCGTCGATTCGGGGATCGTCGAAGATCGACGACAGCCGCGCGTAGACGCAGCTCGCGGCCAGCAATTCCGACGCCACGTCCCCCAGTCGGGCCTGAACGTACTGACGATCAAGAATTCCTTCGCGATACTTCACCAGAGCCCGAATGCAGGCTCGGCCGAAGGCCGCGATCTGCTTCGACAGCCGCCCCGCCGCGGGGTGCAGGAGACCGTGCTTCGAGGGAATATGCGGAGCGAAGCGAAGGAGCGAAAAGGCCTTCCACGGGCGCTTCAGGATCGATTCCATCTCCTTGCCCAGGTTCCGCAGGCCGACCATGGCGATGAAGCACCGCAACACGTCGTTGGCTCCTTCGCCGATGAGATTGAGACGGGAGTCGCGCATCATCCGCTCGAAGGGCTGGTCGGTGAAGAAGCCGGCGCCGCCCCACACCTGCAGCGTGTCGTTCACGATCCGCCACAGGTTGTCGCTCGCGAAGACCTTCAGCATGGCCGTTTCGAGCATGTAATCCTCGGCCCCGCTATCGATGAGGGCCGCGGTGTAATAGGTCATGCTTTCCATCGCGAAGGTGTCGGCCGCGGCCAGAGCGATCTTCTGCTTCACCAGTTCAAACTCGCCGAGCGACTTTCCGAACTGCCGCCGCGCGTTGGCCCGCTCGGCCAGCCGCGCGAGACAATACTTTGCCGATCCCGTGCAGGTCGCGCCGAATGTCGTGCGGCCGAAGTCCAGCACCGTGAGCGCCAGCCGCAACCCCTTGCCCACGGCCCCCAGGACATTCTCCTTCGGCACGAAGACATCCTTGAGGTCGAACCGTCCGGTGGCCGTCCCGCGGATGCCGCACTTTTCCATGCGGGGAGTGACCATCGTGAAACCCGGCATGTCGGGCGTCACCAGGAATGCAGTCACCTTGCCGTCCGGATCCTTCGGGTCCGGCGTCCGGGCCATCACCGTCAACACGCCGGCGATCGCTGCATTGGTGATGTAATGCTTCCGACCATTCAACGTGTAGCCGCGGCCATCCGCCGTGGGCGTGGCCTGGGTTTGAACATTGCCCGCGTCGGACCCCGCTTCGGGCTCGGTGAGCGCGAAAGCCGCCAGCGTTTCCCCGCTGGCGAGCGGCTGCATCCAGCGGGACTTCTGCTCGGGCGTCCCGAACAGTTCGAGCGCCCGAAGGCCGATCGAGTGATGGGCGTTCACGAAGACCGCCGTCGAGGCGCAATGGCTGCCGATGACCTCGAGCACGCGGCAATAATTCTGCTGCGAGAACCCGCGGCCGCCGTACTTGGGCGACACGCACATTCCCAGCACGCCGAGATCCCCCAGGCCCCGAATGACACTGGGGGGGATGTCCTCGTCCCGATCGATGCGATCGGCATCGATTGATTCGCGGCAGAACCGCTTGACCGCCTCGACCGCCTCATCCCCCAGCCGCCGCTCTTCATCGCTGAAGTGCGGATACGGAAAGATCGCATCGTTGCGGAACCGGCCGAAGTAGAGGTCCTTCGCAAAACCGGCTCGCTGCACTCCGGAGAAGAGAAGTTCTTCCGCCTGTTGGATCTGCTTCTCGCGGAGTTCACGTTCGGCGACAGCGGTCATTGCGGCTCCTTCGTATCCGGCGGGGCGAGAGGGACGCGGCTCCTGGCCTGAGAAAGCCGTTGTGCATTCCTTTTGCGCAATTCTACCATAGCGGCAGGCTGTCTGAGGATGCGGATCGGCGACGACCGCCGCCGCGGTTCCGGAGAGCACCTCTCAGAAGAACGACACATCATGTCAGATTCGACTCTCTCCGAACCGCTCCTGTCGGCAATGACCCCTTCGGAAGGCATGCCGATTCTGAACGGCGACGAATCGGATGGAGCGCGGGGGGCCGTCAATGCTCATGTGCTGCGCACGCTGAAACCCGTCCTGGCCGGACTGGCCGTCCTGCACCTCGCGTTTGTCGTCTTCGATTGGCTGTGGGTCGCCCCGCAAACACACCACGCGCTGACATCGCAGGGAATCTGCGGACTTGCGGTGGCCGTTGTGCTGGGAGCCTTCTGGGGAGTGGTTTATGCGCGGAAACTTCCCGCATCGTGGGCCCATGCAGTCGGGGCGGTCTCGACATGCGTCATCCTGGTTCGCGTCCTCGACAGCCTCCGAGTGACCGGTCCCGAGCTCACGCTGGCCGATCCGGTTCTGTTCGTGATGGGCATTGGGTGCTTCTTCCTCTCGCGCGGCTGGCATGCGGCCCTCTGCACGCTGGTGTTGTCGACCTGGATTGCCGTCGCCCTCAATACTACCGCTGGCCGGAATTGGACAACGGCGGCGACTTTCCAGTTCCTCGCGGCGCTTTTGCTGAGCGTCCTGGTGCACGAGGTGCGGTTGCGGACGTTCTCCGATTTCGTGCGGATGCAGGCCCGCGACCGCCAGACGAAGGCGAACCTGCGCAAAGCGATCGAACATTCGGAATCGCGCAAGGCCGAGCTCGAGCGCAATCACCAGATGATGAACTGCGTCCTGCAGAACATGCCGGTGGTGGTGTTTCGCGTGGATGGCCAGGGAATCCTGCGAGAATCGTTCGGAGCGGGCGGCGGAAAGTCCGGACTTCCGAATCAAGGCATTGGACGGAGTGCTTTCGAGAGCTATCCGAATTACGCCGAATACCTTCAACTCGCTCTGAATGGGGAATCGGTGCGCGTGGAAGTCGAGGGGTCGGGGCCAGGCGGGTTCTGGTGTTATGAATGTTTCCTCACGCCCGACGCGATCGCGGGGAGCGGATGCGTCGGCTTCGCCATCGATTCGACCGAGCGGCGCACGAACGAACGCGAGCGGCGCCGCAGGAACCGCTTTGACACGTTGCTGACGCAGACGACCGCCCATTTCCTGGCCTCTCAGACCGATGAAGTCGATGTCCTGATCGAGGAATCTCTGCGCGAGGCCGGAGAGTTCCTCGAAGTCGACTTCGCATGTCTCTGGCGTCCGGGCGAGGCGGACGATGCCGACGAACTGCTGAGCGAAGAGCGACCTCAGGGGGCGCCGCGTCTCTTCCGATGGGATTCGACGGAAGCGCCGCCGATCCAAGCCACGCCGCTGAATGAGGCGCTCGAGATTGCCGCAGGACTGACCGAACGTCTCACCCGGTCTCCCGTGCTGGTGCTCGATCTGACGACGACTTCCGACCCGCTGCTGGCGCGTCTGGGGCGTTGCGGGCTCAAGTCCTTCGTCGGAGTCGC
>JADZEF010000047.1 GCA_020850695.1 Planctomycetaceae bacterium
AGTTCGACGCATAGCTGCCGGGACGGCGCACGTCGGGGCCGTACATCGCCAGCGTCGCTTCGCTCTCGCCGCGCAGGTCGACGAGGTCGGGCACCGACGTCTGCATGCGGAACGCCATCTCGTACTGGGCGATTCGCGAGACGATCTCCGGGTCGCCAATCTGCTCGTACTTTTTCTGATTGAGTTCCGCGAGGCCGTCGAGCATTTCGCGGCGGGCCGCCCCGCTCACCCCTTGCGGGTTGGAGAGATACAGCACCGGATCGCCCGACGACCTCAGCGACGTCCCCGCATGCTTCGTCGGCAGCCAGCCGGCCCCCCACAGCCGCGAGAACAACGCCTGCGACTGCGACCCGCTCGCCAGCCGCGACGTCAGCACAACGTACGCCGGCAGGTCCTTGTTCGGACTGCCGATGCCGTAACTGACCCACGCCCCGTTGCTGGGCCGGCCGGGGATCTGGCTCCCGGTCTGGATGTAGGTGATGGCGGGATCGTGGTTGATCGCCTCGGTGTTCATCGTCTTGACGACCGCGATGTCGTCCGAGATGCCCGCAATATTCGGCAGCAGCTCGCTGAACCACGTCCCCGACTTGCCGTGCTGGGCAAAGTTGAAGACCGACGGAGCAACCGGAAACTTCGCCTGGCCCGACGTCATCGTCGTCAGCCGCTGCCCCTGGCGCACCGACTCCGGCAGGTCCTTGTCGAAGTAGTCCTTCAGGCCCGGCTTGTAGTCGTAGAGGTCCAACTGCGAGGGAGCGTCGGCCATGAACAGCCAGATGACCCGCTTCGCCTTCGCCGGATGATGCAGCGCCGGCATCACGCCGAGACTGTCGGAAGTCGGAGCCGCCGAGGTCGTCGCGGCATCGGCCGCCCGGGCTGACGCGTCGAACAGCGACGGATTGAGGCACGAGGCGAGCGCCGCCGATCCCATGCCCGCCGCACAACGACCGAAGAAGTAGCGGCGGGCGGCAACCAGCTGGTGCTCAAGGCGAGGGTCCATCGACATCAATCCTCAATGCGGCACGTAGTCCCGGCGAATCGATCAGCCGGTGAACAATTCCAACATAGCTTGCGCAAATCCCGGACGGAAGATTCGCGGATGCCAATCGTTTCCCGAGTCCAGCGAAACTCCGCTGGTTCACATTGTCTCAGGGACGTCGTCGGGTGGCGGAGTGTTACCAGCCGCAACGATGTCTTCGGCCAGCCGCTCGCGGTAGAAACGATCGATAGACCGCGTTTCGGGGCTGTCCTTTCTCAAGGTCGCGACGAAGTCACGATCGACCTCTCCACTGATAGTCGCGATGAGGAATGCCCACATTCCTTTTTCGAAGTAATCGTCGGTCGCATTCATACGATCCCGGAAGAAGGGGACCGCTTCCGGCCCCAGTCGGATCAGACCCCGCAGACGGCGACGTTGATCGGCCTGTCGGCCTTCCGGCGTTCCACGCAGGTTGTCGCGGTGGAAGAGACGCCCACATGTCGCATTCATCGCCAAGGGGACTCTTGCTTCGAAGGAGTCACTACGATGGGCGGCATGATAAGTCAGTTGAACTGCTCGGCTCGCCTGAAATCGGGCGTGCTCTTTTTCTGCGAACTTTCTGGCGACTTCTTCGGTCAATCCTACCCCGCAAAGGCCCCCTCCCGATTCGAACGTCGGCGGAAGTCCGTAATACAAGTCCACGATCTTCATCAGAGGCGCACCCATCTCGACGGACGGGGCCTTCTCAATCCACGGGATGCACCGATCGATGACCTCGGCGTTCACGACAAGTGACAGTGCTGAGGTCGATGAATTGAGAGCGCCACGATCGATGGACTGCTGCTGCCGGTTTGCCGGCGAGGCCGGCTCCGACGCACGCGCCATGACGTCATCGATCATCGCCAGGCAGGCCTCGCGGATCTGCGATTCCACGGGACGGTCATGCACATAGGCGCGCTGCAGGGCCCGCCTTCCCTCGTTGGATGGCGCGATTTCGTCGTAGTGACTGATTGTGCCCGCCCAGAGTTCGACCAGGCGCGTCAGTCCCTCCATCGCTTGTCTGCGCTCCATCATTTCGTCCGATTGCAGGCCCGTGATCCATGCAGAGGCCAGTTGGGCTTCTGACGCCTTCAATCGGTCAATGGAGTGCCCGATCGCGTCCGGATCGGATGTTTTCAGCCCCCGCGTGATCGTCGCGAAGCGACGGTAAGTCATAAACAACGTGAAATTGCCTGCGACGGAATGCGACCGCCCCATCGCGTCGATCCAGACCGGGTGGGCATCACCCCGCGCGACCAGAATCGCGCGGGGTTCTCCCGACCGAGGACGGATCTCGACGAGAAACTCGTCGCCCGTTTCCGCCAGTGCGGGACCGGAATCGCCCACGAGGATATCGGGAAACAGCCGCTCCAGCCATGCGAGGTTGTGGTCCAAGTCGATCGTGAGCCGGTCTGTCCCCTCGGCGGCCGGCTGGAGAATCTCGGCGCTGATCAGGCGGGACTGAAACTGTGTCACAAAGCCACGATTGGGCGCGAGAGTTCCAGATGCCGGGCTCGCGTCCAGGCCCACGCGGCGACGCTTCCCCCGATTAGAAGTCCGGCGACGGCAATGCACGCGATTCGGCGCTTCGACAGCATGCGCAGCTCCGCTCTAGCGACATTCAAAACAAACGCTCAGCTCTACGCCTTGTCATACAGCGCTGCGAGGGGACTCTCGCTCGAGTTCGAGGTAATCGTCTGCAGTGACGGCGGTTTGCAGATCGGTCGACTTGGCGCATCCTCAAGCCGCACACCCACCGATGACAGGCGTGACGGAGATCGTGTTCAGTATAGCAGACCACGCGACGTGACGGTCGCGAATCGCAATTGGCAGCACTCAAAAGAAACCGTCAGCGAGGATGGCGGAGCGTTCGCCATGCGGGGCTCTGTCGCCGAGATGAGAAGTCCAGACTCGGGTCAGCCCGGCGGTGCCGCGGCCCGCTTGAGGCGGTCGTTGAGGGCGCGTCCAAGGCCGGTCTCGGGGAACGGCGTTGCGTGAATGCATTCGAGTCCCGCTTCGTCGAGACGTCGAAGCGCGGCGAAAAATCCCGCGGCGGCCTCACGCAGGTCTCCGGAGGGCGAGAGAACCTCCGCGCGGGCGTACCCGCCGTCCGGCCACTCATTGAAGCTCAAGAGCCCGAACCGGGCGCTGTCATCGTAGGTGTTCGACTTGTTGCGAAGGATATGCCCGCTCGGGAGAATCCGCAGCGGCGTTCGCGGGGCGTAGTG
>JADZEF010000048.1 GCA_020850695.1 Planctomycetaceae bacterium
GGCGGCCCTGGCACTTTACATTCTCAGTCCACTGCCCGTGGTGATGGCCATGGAACGCTGGTTCGGACTGAGCATGGCCGTTCCGCCCGACAACTGGTGTGTGACGGCCATCAACGTGGTTTACTTCCCGCTCATCCTGGCAGACCAGCACCTGCCTCTTGTCAGGGACTTCTACGAATACTACGGAAAGCTGATTGGCTACCCGTGACTCGGTGGACGAAGCCGAAGAGCCTCGCTGCCGGGAGCGGGGGTTCCAGGATGGGTTGCCGTGACGCTGCCGTGCGTCTTCCGGCTCGGATTTGACCTCGCTCGTCTGTGGTGGCTAAACGAAGGGCTGAACCCTCTGTGGATGTCGACGACGAACTCTGCCTTTGCTTTCACGTCTCGCGTCGCAAGATCGTGAATTATGTGCGACTGGCGAAGCCACGCGTTCCGAGCCAGCTGAGCCAGTGCGGCGGCGCGGGCACCGGGTGCGGATGGTGCATTCCGTTCCTGCGGCGATTGTTCGCCCAGGAGACCGGATTGCGGGCCGAGAATGCGGCTTCGGAAGAGCCGGCGACGTCCGCCGACTACGCTCGCCAGCGCGGTGCCTACATCAAGGCCGGCAAAGGGACGCCGCCACCCGGCGCGACGCCACCACCCACCGATGAGAGTGCCGCCGATCCGTTAAAGTAGGCTTTGTTGGAAAACTCCAGGTCAGGCGACAATGCGATTGGTAGCACGGGCACTCATGCCCGTGCGTCCAACAGGAATGGAGCTTCTCGCACGGGCATGAGTGCCCGTGCTACCGCGCCAACGCCGCGTTCCGACAACGCCTTGTCCCGGTTCGGTCGTTTCCGTGAGCGCAGGCTCCTCGATCAGGGTTTCTTGCCGCGATTGATGTTCGCGACTTCCGTGACGAGAGCGTCCCAATACGGCGGGACGCGGTCCCAGGGATTCGGAAGCACTCCATTGGTGATGAAGACCGCTCCGACGTGCTTATCGACTGCCGTCCTCAGAGCGGCCGGAATGGCGGATGCTTCTTTCATGCCATACGACAGCAGATAAAACCGCCTGGCCGGATACTTCTTCACCCAGGCGGGGGGCTTGTAGGAGTCGGGCTTTTCGCCCGCCTCGAACGTGCACCAGATGTCGGCCGTGTTCTTCTGGAAGTACTGCTCGTCGCACAGCGTTCCGGGGTTCGCAATGATCAGCGCCTTGGGAATCGTCTTGCGGGCGTGCTGAGCGATCGACTCGTAATGCGCGGCCTGGTCGGCGCCGCTCGATTGCTCGTCGAAAAAGAAACCATGCATTCCCGGATAAAGCCGCTGCCACGTATCGATATCGGCCGTCACGTCGCGGAGCGGGATCTTGGCGTAGCTCGTGCTGACGTAGCCGACCAGCGTCAGCTTCGACGCCTTCGCCTTCTTGAGGATCTCGACGTAGTTCGGATCGGCCGACTTTCCCGGACCGCTGGCGGGGTTGATGATGGCGACGATCGGAGCCTTGTTGGCTGCCGCAATCAGCGCGTCCCAGTGCTTCAGAGCCGCCGGCTCGGGATAGAGATACATCGGGACGATGATCGTGAGCTTCGGCTCGGCGGGTTTCTCCGCTGCGGTCGCAGACCTGCCGAAGGTGAAGACGGCCAGGAGCGCGGCGAGTGATACGAGGGGGCGGGGACTCTTCATTCGCGGCTCGACCTTCCGGGTTGCGGCGTGTTGTGTGAGGCGGATTTCGCCAGAGTATCACGTTTGCAAACTTCCGGAAGCTGGTCGCGCGGGCGAACAGTCGTCACACCCCTTCGCGGTCGGGGCGGAAGCGGTAGCCGACGCCGCGGACCGTCTCAACCGCGTCCGCCAGTCCGCCGAGTTTCTGCCGCAGCGAACGGATGTGGACGTCAATTGTCCGCTCGAGGGCGTTGGCATCCTCGCCGCGCGACGTGTCCATCAGCTCGTTGCGGCTGAACGGTCGGCCCGGCTGCCGCATCAGCGTCCAGAGGAGTTTGAACTCGGTCGGCGTGAGAGGGAGGTCCCCCTCGTCCGAGCGGACGACGTGATTCACACGGTCGATCTCGATGCCGTGCATGGCCAGGCGTTCGGAGTTCGACTGGTCGGGCTTCGGCCGCCGCAGCAGCGCCTTGATGCGGTGAATGAGGGGCTTGATCTTGAAAGGCTTCGTGACGTAGTCGTCGGCCCCCATGCTGAAGCCGACGATCTCGTCGACCTCTTCGCTCTTGGCGGTCAGCATCAGGATGCGGATGTGCTGCGTCCGCGGGTCGCTCCGCAGCTGGCGGCAGACCTGGAGCCCGTCGATGACGGGGAGCATCAGGTCGAGCAGAATGATGTCGGGCAGCATCCGCTGTGCCCGTTGCAGTCCGTCCTGCCCGTCCGAGGCGGTGACGACTTCGAATCCTTCGTTCGACAGGTTGTACGAAAGAACGTCCTGCAGCGAACGCTCATCTTCAACGATCAACACTGTGGGCTTTGACATAGGCTCCCGTCGCAATCAGGGACCCGCAGCGGCCGGCTTTCACGGGGAACGCGACCCGTTGGGGCGGCTGCGGTGGCGAATGATGGCTCCCTCAACCAGATAGACAACATCTTCCGCGATGTTGGTGGCGTGGTCGGCAATCCGTTCGACGTGGCGTGAGGCAGAGAAGAGATGGAGTGCGGGTTCGACCAGGTCGGGCGAGCTTTTCATGACGCCCGTCAGCTCCTGGATGATCTCGCGATTGAGTTGATCGACGTGCTCGTCGTCCGCACAGACCTGCCGGGCCATGATGCTGTCGAGCACGACGTAGGCGTCGATGCTGCGGTGAAGCATGTCGAGCGCGAGGCGGGCCATGATCTTCAGTTTTTCGGGAACGACGACTCCGGGATGATTGACCAGGGACGAGGCCCGTTCGGCGATGTGGACGCTGAGGTCGGCGACCCGTTCCAGTTCGCCGGTGATCTTGAGGACCGAGGTGATCCGCCGCAGGTCGATGGCGACCGGCTGATGCAGCGCCAGGATCTTGAGGCATTCCTCTTCGATGCGGACGTCCCAGCGATCGATCTCGTCGTCTTTCCGCGCGAGATCGACCGCCAGTTTGTGAGCAGGACTGCCGAGCTCGTCGATGGCCTTATGGATCATTTCCTCCACCATGGCGCACATGGAGAGGATGTCGCGGTGAAGTGATTCGAGGTCGCGGATGAGGTGGATGGACATTCTGGAAGGTGCGCGAGCGGATCGGGATTGGCGACCGCCGCGACGCTCAGACGACGCCGCCGACGTGCCGGAATATTAAGACGCCACCATCAAAATGCCACCGGGAAACGATGAAGATTTGATGAAGGCGGTGGATGGGAACCGGGGTGATCATACTCTCCGGCGGCGGACGCGGGCGATATCGCAGCATATGAAGGGATGAGCCAGCGGTCGTGTGGCAAGTCGCGTTGTTGCGAGAAGTTGCAGAATCTGGTCGGTCGGCCTTTTTCAGTTGTCAATGTGGGCGTTCACGATGATTTCGGCCGGCGCCTCTTCGCGGGCGGAGAAGGACGGGCGGCGTCGACTTCGGGCTGAACGTCGGAAAACACTTGCTCCCAGTAGGCCGATTCGGCCGCCGTCATTTCGATCCCGGGTTTGTTCGAGTCGTCGTCGCCTGTCGGCGAACTTATCGAAGCGTCGGACTCTGAGAGGATCGCACGTCGGTCGAGTTCCGCTGCGAATTCTTCGCTTTTGCAGGCGGTGCCGCGACGCCGCGTAATCGCCGTCTTGAGACGGCGGTCGCTTGAAACGACCACGAGCTGCCTGGGGGATGCATGGTGGGCGATAAGCGTTTCGATCAAGGAGTCGGCATCGCTGTTGGCGGGAGCGAACTCGATCTGCATGCCACGGTGCTTGAACGAGCGGAGTCCGTCGATCCAGGGGTCGCGGGCATCGAACACGACCGTCGTCCGCGAACGTTCGTCGTCGGTCATGCGCCCCGCAATGTGATTGAGCAGCCGCTCGCGGCATTTCTCGAGCTCGCCCGAGGCGTACCGCACGCGGGCCATGCCGCACGCGTGCAGCAGGTTATAGCCATCGATGAGATACCAGGTGCGGGACATGGACACGGCTTCAGGAAGCGACACAGGCGTCAGGGCCAAGTCCAACGATCGAGCGGAACGTCAACGGACTTCGCGGCAACCCCCGGGCGTTCGCGAGGTGATGCATCCAGACGACGAGCCCGGTCTCCGGATGCAGCAGGAGTTCGAGGAGGGCTTTCTGCGACCTGTTGCCGACGGCCATGCGGTAATGGGCCGCGGGCAGTTGAAAGAAGGTGTGGAGCTGGAACGTCGAGGCGCCTCTCAGAGCATACTCGATTGCCATTCTCCCGGTGGTGATATTCCCCGTCGCCGACCAGGGGAGTGCGGTGGCCGGAGGAAATTCGGCCGCCAGCCGTTCCATCACCCGCAGGTTGCGATCGCTGAGGTCAGGACCGCCATACGCCACGCCGCGATGTCCTTCGAACTCGCGATGCGGATCGAACAAACGGTTCCCATAGACGTGGAAGTCGGGACGATGTGTTCCGTCAGATGTCTCCACCGCCCGCAGCATCTCGAGTTGAAACTCGTCGTCGAACAACGCATTGAACAGCTTCAATCCGACGCGGACCGAGCCGTCCGGGACAAAGCGGCGGATGAGAGCCGGCGTTTCCCGCAGCCATTCGAGAATGCGGTCACGGGCGGACGAGCGGTCACTGCCGGCGAGCGTCGGACTGAAGTCCTTCTCGATGGGCATGGGGGTCTTCGAGGGACCGGAGATCTTGCTCCCTTCCTCGTTCCAGGCGTCGAGCAGACGACGCGTCGTGGATTCGTATTCGGAGACCTTCCAGTCGTGCTCCTCCGGGGACGGCAGGTGATACTTGCAGGACGGAACGATGAGTGTGCCCGTGCCGGCGGCGAGCTGGCGGGCCTCGCGAATCAGTTGCAGATAGTCGTCGAACGAGAGCCACCATCCGCGTCCCTTCCAGGTGACCGTCCAGCCGGTCTCTCCCGAGCGGCCGACGATCGGTTCGACGACCATCCGGGCCTCGCGGATTGCCCAGGCCTGCATCGTCCGCTCGCCACGGTCGTCCTCGGCAATGACGGTCTTCAGGACGACGAATCCGAGTCCCGCTTCCACGTCTTCGGCGACCTGTCGAGCCGTCATCGACAGCTGCCCCGATCCCTTTCCAAAGGGGTTCGGAACCTCGATACCTGCATACTCAGTCCGCAGGTCGATCCCATACTGATCGAGCACAAAGGCTGCGGGAGCGGCCGGCCATCCGGTGACCGACAACCGCTCGTAGTCGGTGCGCAGCGTGCGGAGTATGCTGTCGGCGACTTTCGGATTTTGCGGGAGCCAGGACACGTTGAAGGTTCCATGACAGGACGGTGTTGGTCGTCGTTCGTTCCGTGATGGGAAACCATCGAACTTCAAAATTCAAATGTCGAAGGAAATGTCCCAAATGCCAGATTCGAAGAATCACGTTCCATGACTTTTATCGTTCGAGATTTCGATTTTCCTCAGGTATTTGATTTTCGGATTTCGGACTGCGGATTTCTTCTTGTCCTCTCGCGAGTGAACGTTGTGTTAGACGTCGTCGCTCATTGAAGCATTCGATGGTAGTCTCCGCGCTGGTGTTCTTTCGCGAAGTCAAAGACGACCATCCTGCAAACACTGCCGCATCATGCGAATCTCATTCTCCACTCTCGCGTGCCCCGAATGGAACTGGCAGGAGGTGCTGCAGCACGGCGTCCAGTATGGCTACGACGGCGTCGAAGTACGTCTGTTAAAAGGGGAACTCGACTTGCTGGCGGCGCCGGAGCTTCGCCCGCACGAATTACCGCTGCGTCGGCGCGAAATGGAGGATTCGGGATTCGTGATCTGCGGGCTGTCGTCGTCCGTCCGGTTCGATGAGCCAACCGCCGCTCAGCGCACGGCCCGGCTCGAAACCGGATATCGCTACCTCGACCTGGCGCACGAACTCAGGACATCGTTCGTGCGGGTATTTGGTGATGTTCTGCCGCAGGGAGCCAATGCGGCGGTTGAAGATGCAACGATCGATCAGATTGCGGACGGATTGAACCGACTGGGAGAGCGGGGGGCAGCGGCGGGCGTCGATGTGCTCATCGAGACGCACGGCGATTTCGCGGATTCGGCGCGGATGCAGCGGCTGGTGAGGCACGTCGTTTCGCCGGCAGTCGGGTTGCTGTGGGACACGCATCATCCGTGGCGGTTTTATGGAGAATCTTTGGCCACGACGTTCGAGCGGTTGCGGCCGTGGACGCGGCACACTCACTGGAAAGACTCGGTAACGCGTTTGGTTCCGCGGGACACCGGGCATTCCACCGAAGCCGCAACCCAGGCCCATGCGTTGATGAGCGGGCATCGTCCGGCGGACTATGTGCTGTTTGGCGGGGGCGAATTTCCCGCCCACGAGGCGTTTCGACTGCTGCAGGACGCGGGGTACGCGGGGTGGTATTCGCTGGAATGGGAGAAGGCGTGGCATCCGGAGATCGAACCTCCTGAGGTGGCTCTGCCTCTCTTCCCGCGGAAAATGCAAACCCTGGCGACGCTCTGTAAAGGACATTCATGACGACCGAGACGACACTCCCCGTCACTTATGCCGATGTGCTCGAGGCCGTGCCGCGAGTTCGTGCGGCGCTGCCCTCGACCCCGCTCTTTGAATGGCCGGGGCTTTCGCAGCGGCTGGGATTCCGCTTCTTTCTGAAGCACGAGAACCACCACCCGGTGGGAGCGTTCAAGGTTCGCGGAGGGGTGAACCTGGTCAGCCAACTGACCGACGCTGAGCGGCATGCGGGAGTGTTGGGCTGCTCGACGGGAAATCACGGCCAGTCGCTGGCGTTTGCCTGCCAGCGATTCGGCGTGAAGTGCACGATCGTCGTCCCGATGGGGAACAATCCGGGGAAGAACACTGCGATCCGTCGTCTGGGGGCCGAGCTGATCGAGCATGGACGGGACTTCGACGAGGCCCGCGATCACTGCGAGGTTCTCGTCCGCGAACGAAACAGCCGCTACGTTCACTCGGCCAACGAGCCGCATCTCATCGCCGGAGTGGGGACGATGGCGGTGGAAGTCTTTAACGATCTTCCCGAGCCCGATGCGATTCTCGTTCCGATCGGACTGGGGAGCAGCGTTTGCGGAAATGCGATTGTGGCGAAGGCGATTCGTCCCGCAACGGAAGTGATCGGCGTGCAGGCGGAAGGGGCGTCCGCGGTGGTCGACTCGTGGCGGACCGGAGAGTGGCGGACGACCGAGCGGGCGAACACCTGGGCCGAAGGGATCGCGACGCGGCGTCCCGCGGAAATGACGATGGCCATCATGCGAGCGCTGATGGACGACGCCCTGCTGGTCAACGACGAGGAGCTGCGGCAGGCGGTGCGGTGGCTGCTGGAGGACACGCACAATCTCGCCGAGGGGGCCGGAGCGGCAGCGCTTGCCGCCGCGTGGCGCTACCGCAGTCGCTTCGCGGGCAAGACCGTCGTCGGGGTGCTCTCGGGTGGGAACCTCGACCTGGCGCGGCTGCCGTGGATTCTCGCCAACTGATTTCGAGCCCCACCGGGGCAAGCCCGGTGGGGCCTGAGAAGCAGCAGAGCCCCGGTCTCCATCGCGGAAACCGGGGCTCTCTCATTCGTCGGGTGCCGAGCCTTCAGACGGTTCTCAAATCACGGGGTGATGAGGGTCTGCAGGTCGACGAGGGCCGGCGTGATCTGCGTCGAGAGCTGCTGCAGCTTCGCCCGTTCTTCGGTGTCGCAGGTCTTGATGTAATTGTAGACGCGACGCCAGCTTTCAAAGAGGAGCGAAACGTCCTTCTGCTGCTGGATGGGGTTGTCGCCCAGCGTGATGCTCTCGTTCAGGCGGCGAGCCTGGGTCGAGAACGATGCGACTTCCTGCAGGGCCTGCGTGCGGAACGTCGCGCGGCGATTCTCGAGCCAGCGCTTCGTCTCGACTTCGAGTTGGCCGGCGAGGTTGTCGATCAGTCCGGCCAGCTCGGCCGAGCGGCGACCCTGCGTGTGGTCGTTCATGTTCAGACCTTCGCGGAGGTCGTCAACTCCCTGCTGGATCTGACGGAGAACCTGCAGCGCCGACTGGCTGTTGACCTGGCGGAAAACCTGCATGAAGGTCCGGTGCGACGACTCGATGTAGCGGAACGCGGCGATCACTTCGTCATCGGTGTCGTCGCTGTTGACGGTGTCGGTGAAGTGCGAGCAGACGCCGTAGAATTCATTCGACACGGGGATGACGCTGCGGCTGTCCGGCAGGTCGATCAGCAGCTTCAGCGGGGTGCGGGAGAAGAATTCGTCCACGTCGCGCTTGAGGGCGTCCGTCAGGTAAAGCAGCCGCTGGCGATCCATCTGGTTCGGCATCCACAGCAGCTCGGTGACGTGGTTGTCCGACTCGGCGATGCGGCGGACGTGGCGGTCGAGCGTGCGGTTCTGGAACTGTCGAAGCGACGTGGCGAACGGCGACCAGAGGGACTTGAAGTGCTTGTACTCGTCGAGCACGATGTCGTATTCGCGCTGATCTTCCACGGCATTGGCGAGCAGGTAGGCCTGCTGGCGGACCCGGCGGCCCGAAGCGAGGACCTGGTCTCGATCCTGCGTGCGGCCGAGCTCGTACTCGGCGTCTTCGAGCAGGTTGCCCATGTCGGTGGCGATGGCGGCGGTGTACCGCATCAGTTCGCGGCGGTTCATCTGCGGCTTGATGTCGAGGATCTGGGTCAGTTCCTTCGCATCGCCGTTGATGTGCTCGATGAGTTCATAGGTCTGGCGGTCCATGCCGCGCGTCTGCGATAGCCGCAGGGCGACGATCCGCCAGTCGCGGTCGATGTTGCGGAGGTCTTCGACCAGGACCGCATGATCGTTCTGCTGGGCGGCGCGGTCGGCGATGAGGTTGATGCGGGCGCGGAGCTTGAGGACTTCGCCCACCATCGGACGGAGCTGGTTATTGTGGCGAGCCTCTTCGTTGACCATGCGGGCGAGGTCGTCGGCGTCGCGGGTCAGGCCTTCGACGATCTTGCGGGCCTGAAGCATTTCGCGGGTCGGCTGGTCGATGACGCGGGCCGGGGCGAACGTGCCGCGCGGATCGGTGCTGCGGCGGAGGTTGCGGCGTTCGGTTTCGCTCTCGATGAGCGACTTGTAGAGCTCGTCGGTGTTGCGGCGGACGGGAGCGCGATCGAGGTCGCGATCCCGATCGAGATCACGGTCGCGGCGATCGAGGTCTCGATCGCGGTCGTTGAAATCGCGGTTTCCCTGGGCAAAAGCGCCGGCAGAGAAGGTGGCGAAGGCGGCGGCGAGCAGGACGAACGAGCCAACGCGGCGGGCGGGCGAGAGCCACCGGCTCATCGCACCGCGGGGCGCCGAGGCGCTGAGAGAAGTCGACATACAGATTCCTTCCTGGGTCGTGCCCCGGAGACGATGGGCGGGGCGAAGTCGGATTCCATCCCATTGAAAATGATTCACGCCGGACGCTGCGTGCGGGGCGGTCAACCTCATTTGCGGGGAGATGACCGGGTTGGTCGGACGCAGCCGATGACTTGAGTGGTCGACGGCTCCTTGCAGAATTTGCCTTGAAAAAAGGGTGATCCGACGCCGGATGCCCCCCAGACCCTTCTTCCAGAAGCGGGCCTTTTACCGTGAATCGCCTATTGTGTCAAAGTTTCTTTGGGGGCGCGAAAACTGAACCGCGGTCCGACATTTCCGGACCGGATGGCCTGGCCTCCCGAGAAATGCGAGCCGATGGGGATTGATCCTCGAACCTCGGGCGGTAATATTCCTTCCGGTATCTGTGGCTGAGGCGTCAGCCATGCCCAACGGGGGCGATCGGTTTCGACTGGATGACCAGAAGTTGAGGTGGCGTGCCGTGGTTGATCAGTAGGCCACGTAAAAAGCTGATCACAACACAACTGCCAATCAGAGCTTTGCTCTTGCTGCCTGAGTGATCGGGTAGCACCGACTGCGAAATCCCA
>JADZEF010000049.1 GCA_020850695.1 Planctomycetaceae bacterium
ACGGAAGGACGATGGCCACGATTTCGGCCGACACGCTTCCCGGACCCAGCAGAATGAGATTTTGGATCTGCTGTCGAAACGCGTCCCACCAGCCGCTCAGCCCATGGAAGTATCGTGCGTGGTTGGCAGCGACGGCGGCGTAGCCCCCTTTCGATTGCAGCCCCCACCAGACCGGCGACCACAAAAGGATCGCGGTGACGGCCGCAAGATCCCAGCAGATCAACGCCCGCTTGGCGACGTCCCAGCCCGGCCGGGCAATGAGGAGCCACGCGAGCATGCCCGCCATTCCAATGGCGAGCGGGAGCCAGCCGTTGTACTTGGTCCACCAGGCGAGCGCGACGGCAACTCCCGCCGCGATGGCATACCCGCGGCTTCCATGGCGAAACGATTCGCCGAGAAACCCCAACGAAAGGGTGAACCACAATCCCATCGGGACGTCGGTGAGGGCGGTCCGGCTGAAGACGATGTGCGGGCCGGAGAATGCGATCAGCGTGGCGGCTGAGAGGGCGGCGATCGGTCCGAACCAGCGGCGCGCGACCCACCACACGGCGGCAATCGTTGCGGTCCCCGTCAATATTCCGAGTCCGAAGCAACCGGGGACCGTCGCGCCCAGGAGCGTGATCGAGAGTTCGAGGATCCACGGGACAAGAGGCGGGGCGTAGAGGTGTCGGTCGGGGTAGCTGAAGCCCTCCTCCTCATCAAAATAGAGGTTCGAGGTGTAGACCCCTTCGTCGAAGTGCTCGATCGCCAGGGATGACGGTGACCACGCCCGCAGCGCGAAGCCGACGGCCAGGAGCAAGGCCAGAGCGATGGCCTCGGCGCGCTGAGCCGGGAACCGGCGGTCGTTCGATTGTGGGGCGGGTTCCATGGAGTCGGCAATGACGACGCGGAGCGTGGAAGGGCGGAGCGGTCAAACGGTCAATTTCCGATGACAGGCGGGAAGCCTATCCCACGGTCGCTCGACACGCGACTCCGTCGTCGCGCGGTTTGATCCGTCGGCCAGCACGACTATGATAGCGGAAGACCAACCGCTCGATCCTCATCCACCCACTCGACTTCGAACAGCCGCGGAACGCCGACATGAGCCCCCTCGACCAGATGTATGACGAAGCCATCGCCCTCAAGGTGGCGGGCAATCTCGAGGGAGCGGTCGCCAAGCTCCGGGAGGTCGTCGGGCAGGATCCGAATCACGTTCTCTCGCACTCGGCCCTGGCGGTCAGCCTGCAGAAGCTTGGCCAGTGCGACGATGCCATCAAGCACGCCACCCGTGTGACTGAACTCGAACCGCGCGACTCGTTCTCGTTCACGCAGCTCTCGGTCATCTGCCAGCGGTGCGGGAAAATTCCCGAGGCCGAAGCGGCGATGGAGCGGGCGCGCCAGGTCCGCATGGGAATGTCCTGAGGGCGGGCGCGGCAGGCTGCGTGTTCGACTTCGAGTCGAATGCACGGGTTCCCTGTCGCCTGGAGAACCGGGCTTCAGCCGCTGACGGCTCTCCGAGCATTGCGACCGGACCGCCAGCGACGTGCGGCGACGCATCCGAGGCTGATCGCCAGCAGGGCGGCGGTCGATGGCTCGGGGACAATCGGCGGGGCCGCACTCTGCTCACCGCCGACGAAACCAGCGGCTGCCGGATTGGAACTGGATACGGGGGGAAGCACAGACATCGAGTTCCGTGTGGAGGCAGTCAGGCTCTCGGACAGGGATTCGAGTGACCGGACGCTCGAGTCCGTGGCAGACCCGATCCCATCGGCTGGACGTCGCGTGGCGACGGTCCCCGTCTCCGAGGTGTTCCCCGGTGCTTGGTTTTTCAACGGCGTCGAGTCCACTTCAGCCGTCGTTCCGCCCGCGGTTCCGGCCGTGTTCGCGGCGGCCAGAGTCGACGGGACGCCCTTCGTGACGTTGGACTTCAATCCGTCAGTCGGTTGAGTCGGAGTCGTGCCGTCGTCGTCCGGATTCCCTTTCGGAGGTTGTGCCGGGGTCGATGTTCTGCCACTGGATTGTCCGCCCCCCCCTCCGCCTCCTCCCCCGGCCCCCGCACCGCCTCCGGAACGCTTCGGCTTTTCCCACGGCTTCTGACGCGATCCTCCTGATCCGCTGCCCGCAGGATTCTGATTTCCCGAGTGCTTCTCGATGCCGAGATCGCGGGTCGAGGCGTCGACCATGGCGCTCATTTCACTTCGTCGCCGCCGCGCCGCGCTGCGGGTCGGCGTCTCGTCATCCGGCACGGATTCTTCCAGCGCGCCGCGCACCGATCGCCGCCCGGTCGTTCCACCGGCCCCCGCTTCAAATGCGTAAAAGACGCCCGCTTCGACGGATGCCATTTCGGTGCCCAGCCCCGCGACAGCCATCGCGAGAGAGAGACATCGAAGAAAACTGGACATGGAACGCCGCATGGGGCTCTCAGTGCTGAATGGTGAGACGGATGTCGTCTGAGCGACGACGCGTCGGAGGCGTTCGATCGACCGGCTGCTGCTCCGTCAATCGGCTCCGCCCTGCATCGATCGTAGGTCCGCTGAGCGCCGCGGCTCAAGACGAGCGTCGACGTCGGAAAGCGATCTGAGGGCCAGCCCTGCGAACGTTCCCAGCGTCCTGATGAGCGCGGTTCTGCGAGCTTTCCGGATCAGTTGGCGCGCTCCGACGCGTGGCATTTGCGACGCATCGGGTGATTCCATCCCGCGGTAATCCTCGACAGTTTTGCTGTGATGTTGTCTGGGGCGTCGAAAGTCGGTCAATCGTCGCATCCGGTGCCATCGCATCCCGCGGCGCATCCCTCAAAGCCGACCGGCGATGCCGAAATCCAACGCCGTCGCGGCCGGAAGGGTGGAGTTCATGGGGTCTAGACTTGTGAGTCCTACACGCCCTGGCAGCCGGCCGTTCGCGTGAGCGGTCGGCGCCGGCGTTGCCTCACCCGTTCGCCATCCCGTCCTCGTGACCCGCGCCGACCCCCGCACTTTGCGACTGCTGGTCGCACTCCTCGTCGCCGCTTCATTTGCGGTCGGCTGGTGGAGCGCGCTGTCGTCGTTGGTGATACGCTGGTCCGAACCGGGGGCATCGCACGGCGGACTGGTCGTGATGCTGGCGGCGGCTCTCGCCTGGAAGGAACGTCGGGCGCTTGTTGAATCGCGCCGCATGCCCGCCTGGGTCGGACCGGGGCTGATTCTCCTGGGTGCGGCAATCCGGGTTGCGGGGACGTGGTTCGCGGTCGAGCCGCTGACTTTCCTTTCGCTCGTCCCGGCGCTGGCCGGAATGACGACCCTCCTGCTCGATCTGTTCACAGCGGGAACAGCGGACACCTCACCGCCGTCGACGGCCCCTCCCCCGGTGCAATCGCGACAGCGACTTGCTGTGCTTGCACTGCCGTTCGCACTCGTCGTCCTGGCGCTGCCGCTTCCCTTTGTGGTGGAATCGGAGGTGACGGGCTGGCTGCAGTCGGTTTCGACTTCGGTCGCCGTCTTCGGACTTCAGCTTCTGGGACAACCCGTCTTCGCCGTGGGAAACGTGCTCCAGTCGGGCGGTGTTCGGGTGGGCGTGGCCGAGGCGTGCAGTGGGCTGCACCTGTTGAGCACTCAGATCGTACTCGCGGTCGCGCTCGCCTTCTGGACGAAGCGTCCCGCGTGGCAGCGAGCGGCGATCATCGGCGGTTCGCCGCTGGTGGCGGTTGCGACGAATGCGATCCGACTGGCCGGATTGCTGCTTGCTCACAGCCATGCGGCCCCCGCGTCCATTCCCCTCATTCACGACATCCTTGGCTGGCTGATGGCCCCCCTCGCCCTGGCGGGCGTATGGCTCGAAATCCAGTTGCTGCGATGGATCGCTCCCGAAGCATCGCCCGCGAACAGCCTCGCTGGGAGCGCCTCAAACCCCGCCACGGTCTCGGCTTTTGTTTCCGGGCGTTCCACGTGGAACGCGACGTGACCCCCGACCCGGGCCACCCTTATGAAATCCCCAATGACTGACGCACCCGTCGCCACAAGCACCGTCCCGCCCGCCGTGGCCGCCGCGCCGTCCACCGCTCCGCGCAAGACGCAGCCGGCCCGCCCCGCGCCGCGGCGCGATGCGGGAAGCCTGGCTCCGGGACTCAACCCCATGGCCGTGCTGCACGCGCTTCGTCGGCGCTGGAAGTCGGCCGTGTTCTTCGCGGTGCCTGCCGCCGTCCTGGCGGCGGCCGCCGTGTGGCTGCTCGTTCCGGCAACGTATACCGCGTATGCCGTCCTTGGCATCGATGCGAGCGAGCCGAAGCTCGTGTTCGACACCGCCGAGAGCAAGCCCGACTTCAACACCTACCGCCAGCGGCAGATCGGCCACATCACGAGTCACTTTGTGCTCAACGCCGCACTCCGCAAGCCCGGCGTCGGCGACTCGGCCACGCTTCGCGAGCAGCCGTACCCCATCGACTGGCTCGAAACTCACCTGGAGGTCGGCCCGCACCGCAGCCCCGAGTTCCTGAAGATCGCCCTCACGGGAACGCGGCCGGAAGAGCTGGCGGCCATTGTCAATGCGGTCAAGGACGCGTATCTCGAAGAGGTCGTGCATGCCGAGCGCAACGCCCGCATGACCAAGCTCGCCAACCTCGAACGCATCTTCGAAGAGACGGACGAGAAAGTTCGGCTGAAGCAGTCGCGGGTCGACAAGCTCGCGCGGCAGCTCGGCAGCGGCGACTCGAAGGCCCTCTCGATCCGCCAGCAGATGTCGCTCGAATACTTCGCCCAGTTGCAGCGCGAGTATTCGCGGGTGCGGTTCGACCTCATGCGGGAACAGATCGAACCCAATTCGAGCCTGAAGTCGCCGAGCGAATCGGGAGCGCTGGATGTCACGCCCGGAATCGATTCGCCACGATCCGCCCTGGAAGCCTCCGCGGCGGGAAGCGCCGACCCGGAAATCACGTTGATTGCCCGGCGGATCGCTCATCTGCGCGACCTGATCTCGCGATTCGAGAAGCAGGTGGTCGACAAGTCGCACCCCGCACTCGCCGAACATCGCCGTCAACTTCAGACGCTCGAAAGCCAGTTGGCCGAAAGGATGGGGGAGCCAGATCCGGCGGGGGTGGAACCGCCGACGGGATCCGCTCCGCGCCCTGCATCGCGCCGGCTGTCGCGCCGCGAGACGCTCCAGCGGCAGGAGCAGTTGCTGCGGGAAGAAGTGGAAAAGTATTCGAGTCTCGTCGACACGATCGGGACGTCGTCATTCGAACTCGAATCGATGCAGACCGAGCTGGCGCAAATCACGAAGATCTCGGATCGCGTGTACCAGGAACTGGCCGCGCTCAAGATCGAACTGCAGTCGCCGCCGCGGGTGAATCTGCTTCAGTCGGCAGATGTCCCGCAGAAAAAGGACCTCGGGAAGAAGGCGAAGCTGACGGGCATGGCTGGACTGGGGACGCTGGGGTTCATTCTGGCGGCGTTCACGTTAGTCGACGTCCGGCAGCGTCGGGTGTCGAATCCCGCTGAGATCAGCGAGGAACTGACGTTGCCGGTCCTGGGTTCGCTGCCGCCCAAGCCGCTGATGCCGGGAGACGCCGCCATGGCGGAATGGGACGCATCGCTGGTCGAAGCCAGCGATTCGGTTCGCACGCTCCTGATGCGCCCGGCCGAGGACGGCAAGCTGCGGCAGGTGTTCGTCGTGAGCAGTGCGGCGTCGGGTGAGGGAAAATCGACGCTCGCCGCGTCGCTGGCCCGCAGTTTCGCCCGTGCGGGCCGCCGGACGCTCGTCATCGACTTCGACCTTCGTCGCCCGACGATTCACCAGCTCTTCGGACTCGACAACGAATTCGGCGCCAGCGAGGCGCTCAATAAGGAGATCGAAGCGATCAACGTGGTTCAGGAAAGCGGGCACCCGGGACTCTGGGTGCTGACCGCCGGCGGATGCTCGAAGTACGCCGTCGAGGCGCTGGCGAAAGGCGAAGCGGGCCGGCTGCTTCGCGAGCTTCGGACCGAGTTCGACTGCATTGTTCTCGATACGCCCCCGCTGCTCGTGCTGGCGGACGGCGGGGTGGTTGGCAAGGAAGCCGATGCGGCCGTGCTGGCGGTGCGTCGCGACGACAGCCGCATTCCGTTTGTCGCCGCGGCTCGCGACCGCCTCACGGCCCTGGGTGTGCCGGTGGCGGGGGCGGTCCTGGTCGGATATCGCTCGGGCCTTCAACAGTCGGTCTATGACTACCATCGTCGCGAGCGAGCGCTGGCGAAGGCATGAGTTCTTTGAGAAGAGATGGCCGGTTTTGTGCCGGCCGTGCCGCGAAGGCGTGAGTTGGCCTCAGGACGGCGTCTGGGGACGGGGGGATTTCGACGGAGCGCGAATCTGTAAGTACGGTCGCCATGCGTTCCTGTCTCCCGTTTCCACGCACTCTGGCCCCAGCGCTGACGGCGACTGCGCTGATGCTGTCGACGGCCGCGGCCGAGCGGGCGTGGATGCCCGCACGGGGGTCGGATGCGGAGATGAAGGCCACCGTCGCGCAGCTCGCACAGGTTCCGTCCACGGTGGGTGACTGGATTGGCCGCGATCTTCCGCTCGACGCCGCACAGAGCCATGCGGCAGCCGTTGCGGGCGGACTTGTTCGCGAATACACGCATCGCCAGACGGGGCGGTCGTTGACGGTCACACTGCTGGTGGGACCCGTCCCGGCGATTGCCGTTCATCCTCCGACCGCCTGTTTTCGCGGCCAGGGATATCAGCGCGTCGGCGAGCCAATGGAACTGCCGGTGGACGCCGGTGGATCGCGGCACACGTTTCAGGCCGCACGCTTTGTCGCTCCGGGACCATTGCCGCACGTCACCGAGGTGGCGTGGGGCTGGTGCGGGGATCGGCCCGGGTCGGTCTGGAGCGCGCCGCGGTTTCCGCGGTGGACGTTCGCCGGGCGACCCTGGCTCAAAAAGCTTTATGTCACCTGCGGGAGCGAGCCTCATCGCGGCGAGGGGACGGATGGCCCTTCCGCCTTCCAGGAAAAGGAGACGGAAGAATTCCTCGAACGCATCGCGGAGATCACGAGCCGACTCTAGCTCTTCGCACCGCCCGCAATTCACGAGCCCACACCGCCGCGACCTTCGCATCGGATCCGCATGCTGACTCACGCTTTCACCCTCGACGTCGAAGACTACTTTCACGTCTCCGGATTCGCGGATCGCATTCCACGGCACACGTGGGATCAATATCCGTCGCGCGTCGTGCCCGGCACGCATCGGGCTCTCGCGCTGTGTGAACGGCATTCCATCCGCGGGACATGCTTCGTGCTCGGCTGGGTGGCGCGCCGGTTCCCGCAACTCGTCCGAGACATCGCGGCGGCTGGTCACGAGGTCGGTTGCCACAGCGAATGGCATCGCCTCGTCTACGACCTCAGCCCGGACGACTTCCGCCGCGATCTCATCGCTTCGCGCGATATCCTCGAACAGATTCTCGGGTTCCCGGTCACCGCGTATCGCGCCCCCAGCTTTTCGATCACCCGCTGGTCGACCTGGGCGCTGCCGATCCTCGCCGAGGAAGGGTTCACACTCGACGCCAGCATTTTCCCCGTCCGCCACGACCGCTACGGGATGCCCGGTTCTCCGGCGACGCCTTACGCGTTCATCACCCCGCACGGGACGATTCGCGAGTTTCCCGGTTCGACCGTTTCCGTCGCGGGCCGCGCCGTTCCCGTCGGTGGCGGCGGATACCTGCGGCTCTATCCCACCGGAGTGACCGAGCGACTTCTCGCATGGATCGAGCAGTCCGGACGTCCTTTCATGGTGTATGTCCATCCGTGGGAGTTCGACCCCCAACAGCCACGGATGATCGGTTCGTGGAAGTCGCGGTTCCGACATTACGTCGGACTTCACACGACCGAACGCAAGCTCGACCGCCTCGTGCGGCGGTTCCGCTTCGACACGATGACCGCCGCACTCGACGCCTGGGAGCAGCGGCAGGGTCCGCTTCCGGTGCTTCCGTTCGACCCGTCGCAACGCTCGTCCGCCGAACTGGCCGCCGCCCGCTGAGCTTCCCCAATACCGTCACCCGCGCAGACTCATGTCACGACCGCAACTGCTGTATGTCACGCATCGCGTTCCGTTTCCCCCGAATCGGGGCGACCGCATCCGCACGTACCACGTGTTGCGGCATCTCGCCGAGAAGGCCGATGTGACACTTGCATGCCTCTCGGAAGAAACGGTCGAGCCCTCGACTGTCGAAGCGCTGAATCGCCTTTGCCGCCGCGTCGAGATCGTGCCTGTCGAGCGCAAGTGGCGATGGGTCCGGGCGGGTCTGTCGTTCCTTCGCGGGCGAACCATCACCGAAGGGGCATTCGCTTCGCCGCGGTTGCGGGCCGCGTTACAGCGACTCGCGAGCGACGTGCGGTTCGACTCGGTGATGACTTCGTCGTCGGCGCTCGGACCCTACTTGAGCGTTCCGGCGCTGTCGGGCGTTCCCGCATGGATCGACCTGATCGATGTCGACAGCCAGAAGTGGGTCGACTACGCGGCCGCCCATCGCGGTCCCAAGGCCTGGCTCTACGGAATCGAAGGGCGGCGATTGCGGCGACTGGAGTGCGAACTCGCTGCGATGACGCGCGGGCTGTTCGTCGTCAGCGAGGCCGAGGCGGAACTCTTCCGTCGATTCTGTCCGGGCGGCCCGATCCAGGCGGTGCCGAATGGGGTCGATGTCGATTACTTCGCCCCGCAAAGCGTTCCGACGCGAAACGATTGCGTCTTCGTGGGAGCCCTCGATTATCTTCCGAACATCGACGCGGCGGTCCATTTCTGCCACGACGTCTGGCCCGAAATCCATCGCCGCTGTCCCGTTTCGCGGATGAAGCTCGTCGGCCGCGAGCCGGCCCCCGCCGTGCGGGACCTCGCCCGCATTCCCGGCGTCGACGTCGTGGGGACGGTGCCTGATGTGCGGCCTTATGTCGCCTCAGCGGCCGCCGTGGTGGTCCCGCTGCGGATCGCACGCGGCGTTCAGAACAAAGTTCTCGAGGCGATGGCGATGGGCAAGCCCGTCATCACCACGCCTCTCACATTGAAGGGCTTGAACGTCACCCCCGGCGTGCATTGCCTCGCGGCCGAAACTCCGTCGCAGTGGGTCGACGCGGTCCTGTCGCTCTACAACGACGCCGAACTGCGGACCGCTCTCGGAGACGCCGCGGCGTTCCACGTTCAGACGCACCACCGCTGGGCTTCGTGTCTGGCGGCGATGGATGCCGTCGTGGGCGGCCATGCGGAGAGCATCGGTCCTTTTGTCGGCCTGCCGGAGTGCGGACTGCGCGGGCATGCAATAAGGGAATGAGGGTGGCCGGATCTGAGGCTTTGCGAAGGCCCGGATCGCACGGTCCGGGCCTTCCCTTCGGTCAGACCCGGCCACCCAGCGACCTCAATCATGATGCGTGCTGGCCTGACCGGCCTTGCCTTGATTCCCTTCAGCGACGTCCGATTGTCTCTTCACTTCACCTGACGGCTCGACCATGAAGGGCTTACTTTTTACTTACCTGCTGACCTATGGCGGAGCGGCTGTCGCGCTGCTCAATCCGTTCGTCGGCCTGTGCGTCTACATCGCCTTCTCGATCATCAAGCCCGACGCCATGTGGCCGTGGTCGGTCCCGCCCGGGCAATACAGCCGCACCGTGTTTCTCGCGACGCTGCTCGGCTGGCTGCTGAGCGGATTCGGCGTGTTGCGGCTGGGACGCGCCCGGATGCCTCTGCTTCTCCTCGCGGGTTTTTTCTTCTGGTGCGTGCTGTCGGCCTTTCAGGCGCCGGATCAAGCGCTGGCGTGGGCGTACGTCGATTCGATGCTCAAGATGCATCTCCCCGTCCTGGTCGGACTGACGCTGCTCAACTCGCTCGACCGCCTGCGGACGCTCGCCTGGGTCATCGTCGTCAGCCAGGGATACGTCGCGTTCGAACTCAATCTGAGCTACCTCGGCGGGTACAACGCGCTGCAGGAACAGGGCTTTGCGGGGATGGACAACAACAGCGCGGCGATCGCGTTCGTCACCGGGCTCGGCATGGCGTTCTTCCTCGGAATGAACGAGACGGTCCCCTGGAGGAAGGGGGTCTGCTACGGCTTCGCCGCGTTGCTGGCGCACGCCATCCTGTTCTCGTTTTCGCGCGGCGGGATGCTGGCCATGGGCCTGGCGGCGATCGTCGGATTCATCATGCTGCCGAAGCGGCCGAGCTACGTTTTCAGCTTCGCCATCGCCATGCTGATTGGCGTTTCGCTGGCCGGAAATGAGGTTCGAAATCGCCTGTCGACTGCCTTCGCCCAGGGCGAGCAGCGGGACGAATCGGCCCAGAGCCGGCTCGACCTCTGGCGCGACTGCTGGGACCTCATCAAGAAGTATCCCGTCCTGGGCGCCGGCCCGGACCACTGGCCGCTGCACGCCGCCGACTACGGATGGCCCGCCGGCAAAGAGGCCCATAGCCTGTGGGTTCAGAACGCGGCCGAGCTTGGCATTCCCGGAGTCCTGCTGCTGCTTGGCTTCTATGGATGGACGATGGCGGCCCTCTGGCCGCTCGCGAAGGAGTCGAGCCACGTTCCCGATCCCTGGTATCGCGACGCCGCCCGCATGGTGGTGACGTCGCTCGTCGGCTTCCTCGTCTCGGCCCAGTTCGTCAGCCTCGAAGCCCTGGAGATTCCGTACTACGTCACGCTCGTCGGCGCGGGGTCGTTGCGACTGCTGACACTGCAGCCCGAAGGGCCGCCTCGCGACCTCGACGTGGAATCCGCCTTCGATTCGCACGATGAAGACGGCGAAGGGGACGAATCTGCCGGTTACGACGACTCGGACGTCTCTGACGAAGATGCCGACGCTGCCCCGCTCGCAGGAACGTTGACGGTTTGAATCAGGCGAATCGGCTCTCTCCGACACGTTCTCGCCGAAGGGGTGATCGGGGTGCGGTATCCTCGACGGGAGAGACACTCCAGGCCGGATTCCGGGCCGCGTCCGCTGGCTGAGACGCCTTTCCCAATGAGACGAGCAGTCGGCGGCATTCCGTCTGCTGCGTCGCGACCGTTTGACGACGCCCTTCTCCGGCGTCCGCCTTCCACGCTCGACCCACACCCGTGAGCGACCTGTGACGTCACTCGCCCCGCCGGAACCCGCCGCCCCAGCTTCCTACCGCGGCCTCTTCGCCTCCCTTTTCTCCTGCCTTTCCTCTCCCTCCCGGGGGAACGCCATGCCCTCTCCCCTCCGCGGGATTCGTAACCAGCTTCGCGACAGATTCTTCCGCACCTGGCAGCGAGCCTTCCGCAGCGACGATGGAAAGGCGGCCGCCGTCGAGCCGCTCAAGGGACTGCTGAACGGTTTCCCGAAGTTTCTCGCGCCGGCCGTCGATGCCGCGCCCCCTTACGCCAATCTCGGCCGTGCCCAGGCCGACGGACGCACGTCGCTGCGCAACGATATCATCTTCATCACCGCACGTTTCCGCAGCGGCTCGACGCTCCTCTGGAACCTCTTCCGGCACGCGCCCGGCTGCACGTCGTACTACGAACCTCTCAACGAACGGCAGTGGTTCAACCCGTCCCGCCGCGGCCAGACGGTCGATTCCACGCACCTCGAAGTGGAAGAGTACTGGACCGAGTACGAAAACCTCGGCGTGCTGGGTGGCTACTACAACGAGGAGTGGCCCAGCCGCCATCTCCTGATGGATGAGAACTTCCACGACCCGCGACTGAAGCGGTACATCGAGATCATGGTCGAACGGGCGCCCGGGCGGCCGGTGCTCCAGTTCAACCGGGTCGACTTCCGCCTTCCCTGGCTGAAGCACAACTTCCCGAACGCGAAGCTGGTCCACATTTATCGCCATCCGCGCGATCAATGGGTCTCCTCGCTGATGGGAAATGCCGTCGACCCGACGACAGCCCGCCTTGCCGACTTCGCCCCGCACGACCGCTTCTATCTCACGTCGTGGGTCCGGGACCTCAAGTATCACTTCCCTTTCCTGGAAGAGATGGACTCGCAGCATCCTTATCGCGCGTTCTATCTTCTCTGGAAGCTGTCATGGATGGCCGGCACCGCACAATCGCATTGCTCAATGGCCTTCGAGCAACTGGTGACGAACCCGGAAAGCGAGCTCCAACGGTTGCTGACGGCCGTCGACCTGAAGATCGACCCCGCTCCGCTCCTTCCCGTCATTCAGAAGCCACCGCTCGGCAAATGGACCAGGTACGCCGCCGAAGAGTGGTTTCAGAAGCACGAATCAGTCTGCGAAACGATCCTCGCGGACTTCTTCGCATGACGGTTCGACGGGGGACTTTCCGAATTCGACCGGGCCTCTCACGAGACTTTTCGATCCCACTCCGCGAAACGCAGGCCCCCCTTTGTGGTCAATTTCACAAGTTTCAGGAGGGTTCCAGGGAACCTGAATGACCAGAAAGGGGTGGCTGGGGTCGAGGCTTTGCGAGCCCCCAGCGAACTCCGCGTCGAAAGCTGGGGGCTCCCTTCGGTCGACCCCAACCACCCTTCATGACCCTTCAAAGACTTCTGAAATAGACCACTTAGCATCTCGCGGTCAGTCGGTGCAGAGGCATGAAACCGCAAGAACTCCTCTAATCCGAATTGCCGACGTCGTTTCGCGTGTTCCCCGAAATCCGACAAACAAACCACTGGACGAAAGGACCTGCCGGTAAGCCATTCTAAAGAATCTGTCATCTTGTGAATTGCTTCCTGGCGACTTCCCGCGTTCGCTGCAACTTCGCGATCGAGCCTCTTCCCCATGCGTGCCTACCGAGACATCCTGAAGCACTCCTGCATCTATGGCATTGGCCAGGTGCTGTGCCGGCTCGCGTCGGTGCTGCTGCTTCCGGTCTACACGCACTACCTGCGGCCCGCGGACTATGCGGTCGTCGCGATTCTCGATGTCGCCACCGGCTTGCTGGCCGTCGTGATCGGATCTGGGATGGTCAGCGCCGTCAATCGCTATCACTTCGAAGCGGCGGACGACGAAGGGCGACGCAAGGTCTGGTGGACGGGGCTCGCGTTTCTCTGCCTTTCTGCATTCGCGTTGTCCCTGCCGACGATCCTGCTTCGCTGGCCCATCTCGCACTTCCTGATCGGTCCGTCCGAGCCGCGTGCGGGGCTTTATCTCGCGCTGGCGATGTCGACGATCGGCCTCAACTGCATCGGCCAGCTGGCCGACGCCTACCTGCGCATCCGCAAGTGGTCGGGGACGGCCGTGACGCTCTCACTCGTCCGGCTGCTGCTCAACATCGTCCTCAACGTGGCGTTCCTCGTCGGATGGGGCAAAGGGGTGCTGGGAGTGCTCCTCGGCAACCTCGTGACGTCCATCGTCATGACGGCGATTCAGATCGGCTACCTCGTGCGCTACGAATGGCCGTTCGCGTTCGATCGCGGCCTGATGCGGAAGCTGCTCGCGTTCGGCTCGCCGCTCATTGCGACTGCCCTGCTCTCGGTCGTGATGCACGACGCCGACCGCTATCTGCTGCGGATGTTCGTCTCGATGGACGAGGTCGGAATCTATTCGCTCGCGTACCAGGTCGGCCAGGGAGTCAACGCCCTCTGCCTCGTTCCGTTCAGCGCGATCTGGTCGGTCGTCGTCTACGAGATCGCCTCCCTGCCCAACTTCAGGCAGGCCTACGCGCGGGTCTTCGGGTGCTTCTTCGATGGCCTGGCGCTGGTGCTGCTGGGCGCATCCTTCTTCGCGCATCCTGTTCTCGACGCCATCACGCCACGCGACTATTCGGCCGCGGCCGATCTCATCCCGGTGATCTGCCTCGCGTATCTGTTCTTCAGCCTGCACGATCACTTCCGCGTCCCGGTGCTGCTGGCGAAGAAGACGCTCAACATGCTTCCGGCTTTCGTGCTGGCCGCGGCGCTCAACATCGCCGCCAACTGCGCCCTCATTCCGTGGTTCGGATCCCTCGGAGCGGCCTGGGCGAGCGTCCTGACGTTCTTCGCCTTTTCGATGACGGGCCTGCTGATCTACCGCAAGATCGATCGCTATCCCTACCCGTTCGGACGTTGTCTCGGCGTATTGGCGGGGATGACCATGACCTGGCTGGCCTGGCGTGCCAGCGATGAACTGCCGACGGCCGCCCACCTGGGACTCGCGGCCGTGCTGTGGGTCGTCTGGGCGATCGGCCTTTCGGCGATCCACCTGCGCACCTGGCTGAAGGAGCGGGCCGAACTCGGGCCTGACGGCGCCGCTTCCGAGCCGGTCGAATCGTACGGAGGAGCGATCGCGGTACGGTCGAACGCCGCCCCGTGAGACTTCATGGAACGCTTCGCTGACTTCACCTCGACACCCACCTCTTGCCCCCGGCGTCCCCATCCATGACGACGCTGCTCTTGACCGAAATCTTCCCTCCGAAGCACGGCGGGAGCGGCCGCTGGTTCTGGGAAATCTACAGCCGTCTTCCGCGCGAATCGTTCTCGATTCTCGCCGGGACCGATCCGAATCAGGACGCCTTCGACGCCACGCACGATCTGCGACTCACACGCGCTTGGCTCGCCATGCCCGCGTGGGGACTCCGTTCCTTCCGTGCGCTGCGTGACTACGCCCGCCTGGTGCGGCATGTCCGGCGCGAGATGAAGCGACAGGGAGCCACGCACCTCCACGTCGGCCGGTGCCTCCCCGAGGGCTGGGTCGCCTGGCTGCTGAAGCAGTTGAGCGGAGTGTCATACACCTGCTTCGTGCACGGCGAAGACGTCGAAACGGCCGCCAGCAGCCGCGAACTGTCGTTCATGGTCCGCCGTATCCTGTCCAGCGCTGACCGCCTCATTGCCAACAGCCAGAACACGGCCCGATTGATTCGCGAAGGATGGAACGTTCCCTCCGAACGAATCACCGTCCTGTACCCCGGCTGCGACACGACCCGGTTCGTCCCCGCTCCGCGCGACGCCCTCGTCCGGCAGCAGCTCGGCTGGAACAATCGCCCCACACTCCTCACCGTGGGCCGGCTGCAGAAGCGCAAAGGGCACGACGTCCTGATCCAGTCGTTGCCGTTTCTGCGGGAAGCCGTCCCCGACATCCTCTACGCCGTCATCGGCGACGGCGAGGAGCGTCCGGCTCTCGAACGGCTCACACGCGATCTCCAGCTCACCGACCACGTGCAGTTTCTGGGTGAAGTCGACGACCGCACGATGATCCGCGCTTATCAGCAGTGTGATCTTTTCACACTCCCCAATCGCCAGGTCGGCCGTGACATCGAGGGCTTCGGCATGGTTCTCGTGGAGGCCCAGGCGTGTGGTCGTCCCGTGGTGGCCGGGGCCTCCGGCGGAACCCGAGAAACCATGCTCCCCGGAGAAACCGGCGAAGTGGTGGCGTGCGAATCTCCCGAGACGCTCGCTCCGGTCCTCACCAGTCTGCTGCTGAATCCCTTGCGGCTCGAAACCATGGGACGTGCCGCACGAGAGCACGTCACGGCCCGATTCGACTGGAAGTCCCTCGCCGACGAGGCCGCAGAGGTGTTCGCCGGCGGTTCGTCCAGCCAAGTCCGCTCGAATGGCAAACCTTTGACGGCCGAAAAGCAGCCCTTGGCCGGCTGAGGTTGGAACGTAGCACGGGCACTCATGCCCGTGCGAGAATACCCGTGGGATTGGGACACACGGGCATGAGTGCCGGTGCTACGAGTTGCTACAGGACTCGGCGTCTGAGTTTTCCGACCGAGTCTGAAGCAACCCCGAATACGCTCCCGACTGACAATCAGGACGACGTCCCTCAAACTTCATATCCTCTCGAGACTCTCTGTCCATCCCGTGCTCAAGTCCCTCCTCAACGCCGTATTCACGCTGCTGACGTTGCCGCTCGTCGCCGTCTATCGCGTGGAGAGCGTCCTCCTCGGCGTGGACCGCGTCTTTCCGGGCTGGTCGCAACTCGTCTCACTCATCCCGGGCCTCTACGGCCTCTACATGCGCCGCGCGTTCTACCGCTTCACGCTGGACGCGTGCGGGGCGAACGCGACGATCGGCTTCGGAAGCTTGTTCTCCCATCCGACGGCCCGCCTCGGCGCGAACGTCTATGTCGGCAACTACTGCATGCTC
>JADZEF010000050.1 GCA_020850695.1 Planctomycetaceae bacterium
CGCGCCCCCAGCGAACTCCGCGTCGAAAGCTGGGGGCTCCCTTCGGTCGACCCCAGCCACCCTTCATGAAGCGCCCCGCCACAGCGTGGATGCACCCTGGAGCCGGGAATGGCGAGTCGGCTCGATAGAAATTGACCCCGGTCACCGATACGATGCCCGTGCGCTCACCTGACCCGGAGATTTCTCTCGCGGAAATTTCGATGTCCTTCCAGATCGCCTGCCCCAATTGCGGGGTGCGCCCCGTGTGGGAGTTCCACTACGGCGGCCCGGTGACTTCCAGCGCCCCGCCCAACCCCACCGAGCGGCAGTGGGGCGCGTACCTGTTCGACAAGCCGAACATCTGCGGCGAGCAGCACGAGTGGTGGGTCCACCGCTCCGCCTGCAAGACGTGGTTCACCGCGAAGCGTGACACCCGCACGAATACCGTGCTGTCGACCGCCATGCATGGCGAGGGATAGGGGGTCAGACATCGGGAGTCAAGATTCAGGGAAGAGCCCGTCGCCGGGTTCGCTCTGTGTCCTCTCATCCCTGATCCTGATTCCTGAATCCTGACCCCTCAACCCTTCGGAGCTCTCGATGTCCGCTTCGGGACACGGTGTTGAATTCACGTTCGACGGTCAGACCATTCGCGGCGTCGAGGGGCAGTCGGTCACCGGCGCACTCCATGCCGCCGGCCAGCACGTCCTTTCGCGCAGCTTCAAGTACCATCGCCCGCGCGGCCTGCTGTGCGGGTCGGGGCGATGCCCCAACTGCCTCTGCACGGTCGATGGTACGCCCAACGTCCGCATCTGCACGACCGACGTTCAGCCCGGCATGCAGGTGAAGTCGCAGAATCGGTTCCCGTCGCTCGGGTTCGACGTGCTGGGAATCTTCGACTGGTTTCACAAGATGATGCCGGTCGGCTTCTACTACAAGAAGTTCTACAAGCCGCGATGGATGTGGCCCTTCTGGGAGAAGTTCATCCGCCGCATCGCCGGATTGGGAGAAATCAATCAGGCCCGGGGCGGCGAAGGACACTACGAGAAGCTGAATCTCTTCACCGACGTCGCAGTGATCGGCGGCGGTCTGGCCGGTCTGAAGGCGGCGCTTGAAGCGGCCGAGGCCGGAGCGAGCGTCGTGGTCATTGATGACCAGAAGGCGCTGGGGGGACACCTGCGGCACGACCCGACGCTGAAGCCGACCGACTTCGACGCTCTGATCGCGAAGGTGACGTCGCATGCCAACATCGAAGTCTACACATCGGCGACCGCCATCGGCGCGTATGAAGAAAACTACATTGCTGTGCTACAGGGGAAGCGACTGATCCGGATTCGGGCCGCTCAAGCGGTCTTCACCGGCGGCGCGTGGGAGCGTCCGCTCGTCTTCACGCGTAACGACCTTCCCGGCGTGATGCTCGCCAGCGCCGCGCAGCGGCTGATTCACCTCGACCATGTAAAGATCAGCGGTCCGATTGTCATTGTGACCGATAACGCCCAGGGGTACCGCACCGCCGCACAGATCGTCGCGGCGAAGGGAAGCATCGCCTCGCTGATCGATCTGCGCGACGCACCGCCGGCGGCCGACACTGATCTCGTTAGATCGCTCAGCATTCCCGTGCAGGCCGGGCGAACGATCGTTGCGGCCGAGGGGAGCAAGCACGTGACCGGGGCAACGGTCGCACTTAAGAATGGGGGCGAGCGTCGCACCATCAGCTGTCGCTGGATCGTGCAGGCGGTTGGATTCACTCCCGCGATCTCCCTGCTGTATCAGTCGGGTTGCAGCTTCGTCCACGACGACCGCCTCGGCCACGTGACGATCACGAAGTTCGCGAAGGACGTTCACGCGGCTGGTGCGATCACCGGCGCGCACGACCCAAGTCGCGCTGCCTGGGAAGGCCGCCGCGCCGGTCTCGCCGCGGCAATCGCAGCGCGGCCCGGCGATGAGTCGCTTAACGCGAAGCGAGCCTCGCTCGAATCGTCCGCGCCTCCAGCCACCGCCCCCGGTGCCGCGCCGGCCGCCGCGGCCCTTACACCCGAGACGGCACTCCACTTCGTCAGCCCCGGCGGCGAAAAGAAGAAGTTCGTCTGTTACTGCGAAGACGTCACGCAGAAGGACGTCTTCGACGCGATCGACGAGGGTTATTCGAATATCGAGACGCTGAAGCGGTACTCGACGATCAGCATGGGGCCCTGCCAGGGGAAGATGTGCCAGGCGTCGTCCGTCGCCTTGTGCGCCCTGCACAATAGGCAGAGCATCGAGGCCACCGGCGTCCCGACGTCGCGGCCTCCCGAGACGCCCACGCCGCTCGGCGCCCTCGCTGGACGCACGCCCCACTTCGTCCTCGCCCGCCGCACGCCGATGCACGGCTGGCACGAACGGGCCGGGGCGAAGTTCATGGACGCAGGAAACTGGAAGCGGCCCGAGCGGTACACGTCGCCCGAGGAAGAATACAAGGCGGTCCGCGAAGCGGCGGGCCTCATCGACGTCTCGACGCTGGGCAAGCTCGAGCTGCGCGGACGCGACGTGGTGCCGTTCCTCGAGCAGATGTATCCGAATAAGTACGCCGACCTGAAGGAAGGCCGCACGCGGTACGGCATCGTGTGCGACGGGGGGGGCATCATCCTCGATGACGGAACGATCAGCCGACTCGGCCCCGACCGCTACTTCCTGACGACGACCACCGGCAACGCCGACGCCATCGACAGCTGGTTCCGCTGGAACCTCGCCAGCAAGCCGGAGTGGGACGTCACGCTGGCGAACGTCAGCAGCAACTACGCGGCGATGAACCTTGCCGGCCCGAAAAGTCGCGAGATTCTCCGCGGTCTGACGACGGCCGATATTTCACCTTCGGCGCTGCCCTATCTCGCGGTCGGTCAGTTCGACATCGTCGGCGTCCCCGCCGTCGTGTTCCGCATCGGCTTCGTGGGGGAGCTCGGCTACGAGATCCACGTCCCGGCCGAGCACGGGCTCTACGTCTGGGAGAAGATCTACCAGGCAGGGCAGTCGTTCGGCCTGAAGCCGTTCGGCGTCGAAGCACAGCGGCGGCTGCGGCTCGACAAGAAGCACATTCTGGTGAGCATCGACACCGACGCTCTTTCGAACCCGCTCGAAGCCGATCTCGGCTGGATCGTGAAGTTCGACAAGTCGGACTTCATCGGCAAGCGGACGCTGCAGCAATGCCAGGCCCGCGGCCCGCAGAATCGACTCGTCGGTTTCAAGATGGCCGACGACTCGAATCCCCCCGAGGCCTCGCTTGTTCTGCACGAAGGCCGGCTGGCGGGACGCGTCACCAGCTGTCGCTTCAGCCCGGCGGCAGGCACGCACGTCGGTCTCGCCTGGGTTCCGGTGGAACTCGGCAAGGACGGAACGAGCTTCAACATCACGATCGACGGCATCCCGCACGAAGCCATCGTGCAGGATGCTCCCTTCTACGATCCGAAGGGTGAAAAGCTGCGCAGCTGACCCACGGCATCGCCTCGCACAGGACTTCCCCACTTAGACCGGCATTCGCCATGGCCGCGCGATTCCTGTCGGGCATCGTAAGTTCTGGTTGCAGGAATTGCCGAAGTCGTGCGTCGAGATTCGAGGGGGAATGCAAGTGCTCTGTACGCCGAAGGCGTAGTGAGGATCGCCGCCTCTCTCAAGTCCACCACGACAGGCAATGCAGAAATCCGCTCCTACGCCCATTCCTGTCCGTCCTGAGTCTCTTGAAATCTCTCGAAGTCTCCTTCTGATGGAGTGGGATTTTCGCGCCGATTCTTCGCGAACCGGCGCGGTTTCCGTTAAGTTATGGTTTCACATTCCCTGCTCCAGACCTTTCGCGAGCCCTCTTCCGTGTCGCCCGATTCGCTCAGCAATCTCTACACCCGTGGACGCAACGCCCTTCCGGGAGGCGTCTGTTCGAGCACGCGATTCAATCAGGCCTGGGGGAAGCCGGTCTATGCATCCCGGTCGAAAGGGGCGCGGTTCTGGGATGTCGAAGGCCGGGAGTTTCTGGATTTTTCGATGAGCCATGGAGCGACGCTCCTCGGCCACGCGCCCGACTGTCTGAAGCCGGCCTTCGACACCGCCTGGCAGATGGGGGTCATGTGCAGTCTCGACACGCCATTCCACATTGAACTCGCCGAACAGCTCTGCGAACTGGTTCCGTGCGCCGAGCGGGTGCGGTTCACGTCCTCGGGATCCGAGGCGACACTCCATGCGTTGCGGTTGTGCCGGGCGGTCAGCGGGCGCGAGAAGATCATCCGCTTCCATGGGCACTTCCACGGATACCATGAATTCACGGTCGTGGCCGGGCATCCGCCGGCAGATCAGCTGGGGGCCTCCCCGCCGTACCGCGAGAGCGCCGGCATCCCGCGCTCCGTCGCCGAACTCGTCATTCCGCTCGAATACAATGACATCGAGGCGCTGGAAGCGACGGTACTCAAGCACAAGCACGAAGCGGGAACGATTCTGATCGAGCCGGTCGACTATAACTGCGGATGCATCACTCCCCGGCCGGGTTTCCTGGAGAAGGCCCGAGAGCTGGCGACGAAGCACGACATGATCCTTTTCTTCGATGAGATCCAGTCCTTCGCGAAGAAAAGCTCCGGCGGTGCTCAGCGGGATTTCGGCGTCACGCCCGACATCTGCACCATTGGCAAGTCGCTGGGCGCGGGACTTCCGCTTTCGGCTATCGCCGGCCGCGCCGAACTGATGGATCACTTCAAGCCGGTGGGAAATGTCGCCCATTCGGGGACGTTCAACGCGCCGCTCCTCTGCATCCTGGCGGGTCTCGCTTTCGTCGACGAGATCAAGAAGCCCGAGTTCTGGTCGCGTATTCACGACGTCAGCGCGCGGCTCGACGCGAGCCTTCAGGACATCTCGAAGCGCAGCTCCGTCCCAGTCCGGTTCCAGACGTACGGCAGCCGCTTCGGCATCATCTTCGGCACCCGCGAGCCGGTGTGGAGCTACAAGCAGAGCCTCTGTCATAAGAAAGAGACGATGCTCGAATTCTGTCGCCAGACGACGGCGCGCGGCGTCTATTTCCACGATTACGGCGGCGGGTCGTGCCACCACGGCTTCTCGCTCGCTCACACCGATGCGGACATCGCCCGGGGACTTGAAGTCATCGAAGACTCTCTCAAGGCGATGAAGGCCTGATCAGACGGCGGTTGGAGGTCGGGGAGTGCTGCGTGCGAGGCCGGCGGGCTTCGAAGGGCCGCGAGGACCGCCCGGCTGGCCGCGACAAGCCACCGTGCAGCATTGGATGAGCCGCGCCTTGTCGATCGGCTTTGTCAGAAAGTCATCGCAGCCGGCGGAAAGGCACTTTTCCCGATCTCCCGACATCGCGTGGGCAGTCAACGCGATGATCGGCACCTGGCATCTGGAATCTCGCAGGATCCTGGCAGCCGTGTAGCCGTCCATCTCCGGCATTTGCATGTCGAGAAGGATCAGGTCGTACGGCGGCGATGACTGAGCGGCGTCGCCGCACACGGCCTCCACCACGAGTCGGCCATCGTCGACGATCGAGACATGCGCTTTTTCTTTCGAGAGATAGAACGACAGCAACCTCTGATTCACGGGCAAGTCTTCCGCGAGCAGAATCCGTTTCCCGGCGAGGGATCCGCCTGCAAAGTCCTGATCTCTGGCCGGTTCGATCGATCGCGACGGCATCGGAGATAACGTTCCTGGTTCATCGCGGCGAAAGTTCTGCGGAAGGGGGGCCGGCTTCGCAGGATGACAGGGCAGGCCGCTTGCGGACGAGGTGCTTCCCGAGCGAGAGGGAATCGGCTGAAGCGGAAGAGTCAGGGTGAAGACACTTCCCGTTCCGATGACCGAAGCGACCGTGATGTCTCCTCCCAGCAGGCGGGCGAGCTGGCGTGAGATCTGCAGTCCCAGTCCGGAGCCGCCGAACCGCCGCACGGCCGAGGGGTCTGCCTGGCGGTAGGGCTCGAAGAGCCGGGACGCCTGTTCTCGCGACAGGCCAATGCCGGAATCCCGGACCTCGATTCGGACGCCGGGACCGGACTGGCCGATCGATGCCACGGTCACTTTGACGTGACCCTGATCAGTGAACTTGATCGCATTGCCGACGAGGTTGGTGAGTATCTGTTTCAAACGCAGCGAGTCGCTGATGATCCGGGACGGGCATCCCGGTTCGAGATTCGCCTCGATGCTCAGGCCCTTTTCGGCGGCGGCCAGCCGCGCATCGGCGATCGCCTCTTCGATCAGGCCGTTCAGATCGACTGTCCCGAACTCCATCGTCATCCGACCGGCCTCGATTTTCGACAGATCGAGGATCTCATTGATGATCTGGAGCAGATGCTCGCCCGAGCGACGGATCGCTTCGAGCGCCTCATCCTTGAATTCGGGCTCGGACTCGGTGACTAGGAGCTCGGAGTATCCCAGAATCGCGGTGAGCGGCGTGCGGATCTCGTGGCTCATGTTCGCCAGAAATTCGCTCTTCCGCCGGCTCGCCTCATGGGCGGCATTGACGGCGGACGCCAGGTCTTCGCGCTGCCGACGGGCGGCGATTGCCGATTCCTCCGCGCGGACCACGAAGCAGAGCCAGGTCACGGCCGCTCCCGCGAGAATCAGAACGCCAAAGCTCAGCAGGATCTGCGATCCGGCCACGACCTGGTCGCCAGAACCTGCGGCCGGCCCGAAGGCGAACTCCCATTTCCGGCCGAGGAGGTCGACGACGCTGTTCCCGGTGGAATCGAGTCCGGCTTCTTCGGATGTCCTCCCGACGGGACTCTGCCCCGCGATATTCTGAGCGGTGTCGTCCGTCACGTCGCGGATCTGGAAGGCGATCGATTCGGAGTCGGCGTCCCGCAGCAGAGCCGCTTCGAGGTCGGAACATCTGACCGCCGCCACCCAAGACCCGATCCACGCGGCCCGGCGGGTCGCCGAGTCGTGGTGCGACTGTCCCGGGCGATACACCGGCATGGCAAGGAGCAATGCACGTTCCGAACCGGCCCCTGCGGTCAGCGAGACCGGAGCGGAAAGTCCCGCCTGTCCTGTCTCGGCCGAGCGAAACAGGACTTCGCGATTCGCGGCGTCGGCGGCGAGGTTCAATCCCACCGGGGAGGAATGAAGGACGGGAGCGGGATCAAGGGCGCGAATGACGATGTATTCGGACTGCTCGATCGCGGGGTTCTTTGGCCCCTGCGGACCCGATTCGTAGATCCGGAACGTCGCGTCGCCGGAGTGGAACCTTTTTTCGTAGTCGGCCCGGCCGGAGTGTGACACGCGGTCGCACCAGAAGAGCGTTGCGATCTGTGGGTTCTGCAGTCGGAACTGGGCGGCCGCTCGCGGAATCTCGTTCAGAGGTCCGTCATTCATCCGTTGCGTGACGCTCAAGAAACCAAGCGTCTCGGCAACGAGGGTGATGCGTTGCGTCATCGCATCGCGGAGCGAACGCGTATCGTGCACGAACCGCCGCTGCTGCGCGAACTCTTCCTCGTGGCGGAAATGGTTGTGAAGCGCCGCCAGCACGACGAACGCCGCAACAAACGGCAATGCCCGCTGGAACAGCACTTTTCCCACGGAGACGGAGCCCGCCGACAGCGATCGCAGAACGGGGATTGCGATCAGCACTCCCAGCGTCTCACCCACGGAGATAATTCCCGCCTGATAGGGAATCGAACGCCAGGCGATCATTCCGAACATCGCGAGGCCGAATGCGCACCACGCCCCGGACAGAAGGGCGGACACGGGACCGGCCAGCAGCAGCGTCTTCCGCAGGACAGTGAGGTTTGCGAGCGCCCCTCCGTCGTTGATGCGGGTCCCCAGGATCCGAAGGCTGATCAGGGTCCGTGCGGAAATTCCCGCGGCGATCCATGCGGCAGCCAGCAGGACCGCGGACCACCCGAGCCGGCCCGCTTCCGGAACACCAAGAACCGCTTCGCTTGCGAAGAGTCCCACAAACAGGCACAGGCCGGCGCGTTGGCCGAACCGCCAGGCGGCGAGCAGCGATAAGAGCGCAGAAAGCGGAGCGAGTCGTTGGAAGTCAGGCGGGAGTTGCAGTAGTGCCCCACCAATTCCTGAAAGAAATCCCCCTGCGGCGACTGCCAGAGGCCAAGGGGAGACTCGCGAGAGACGCGGAACTCGGGAGAACATGACCGGGAGATCCGGAAACGAGAGAACAGACCACCGGGAATCCGGGGCGTTTCTGTTAGATCGTCGCCGGACGAGATATTCTCAGCCGAAATCTTAGGTCAACTCCCAATTGAACGTTGTTCACCTCCCAACGTGTCGTTGGAAACAATCGTAGGGGTTTGAAATGACACTGTGGTCATCAAACGAAATGAATTCGTTGGTTCTCAGGAAGGCATGACACCAACGCATTGGGTGTATGCCCTCATGGAATCGGCATGCATCAACCATTGCCTTCACGAGCGGATTCCAATTTCTGAGAAGATGCAGGTTCCTCATCTCCCTCGTCGACAGGATCCAGCAAGTCGAACTGCGGGATCTCGTCGCCTGAGGCACTCTCTCCGAACGACTCCAGATTTCGATCGGGAGGGCATGAGGGGAGAGTGACGTGAAAAGTGCTCCCCTCGCCTGGGACGCTGTCGGGGACCAGTGTGCCGCCGTGCGTTTCCACAATTGACCGGCTCATGGGAAGCCCCAATCCCATTCCGGTGGGCTTGGTGGTCACGAATTGCTCGAAGAGTCGCCCGCGAATTTCCTCCGAGATTCCAGGCCCATTGTCGGTCACGAGAATCTCGACTCCGCCGTCGTCGAGGCCTCGCGTTTCCAGGACGAGCGTCCGATCACGATCGGTCACATCGGACAGCGCCTGGATGGCATTCAGTGCGAGATTCACCACCACTTGGGAAATCTGCACCGGATCGGCCATGATCATCGGAACGTCCGAACCTTTCCGCACGATGAGCGACACATTGCCGTCGCGGGCCGACATTCCGACGAGGATCAGCGCATCGTCGATGACGGCGTTGACGTCGGTCGCTTTCAGGGTGAAGCCGCGCTTCGTCACGAAGGATCGGATCCGCGTCACGATCTCGCCGGCTCGCATGGCCTGGGTTGCAATTTTTTCGAAGTCCGCACACGCGGACTCGAGCGTCAACCGCTTCTTCTGGTGCTTGCGGATCGCAGCCTTCGCAAAGTTGGCCATCGCGAACAGGGGCTGATGCAGTTCATGAGCAATCCCGGCCCCCATTTCGCCGAGCACGCCCATGCGGGAGACTTGATCGAGTTGATCGGAAAGGGAGTGAATCTTCTGCTCGGCCTTTCTCAACTCGGTGATTTCCGTCGCGATTCCACAGACGGCATAGATTTCGTTGCGGGCGTCGCGCAGGGGGAATTTCACCACAATGAACGTTCGCGGATCGCCATCGACAGGAACGACCTCCTCGATCGTCATGGGCTCCCCAAGCTTGATGACGGCCAGGTCGTGAGCGCGGAGCGTCTGGGCCACCTCGGCCGGCAGGATATCGAAATCCGTCTTCCCCATCATTTCCGCCTGGGTGACATGGAGTGACTCCTCGTACCAGCGATTGACGAAGAGGTGCTTTCCCTCGCAATCCTTGATGAACACGATGGCCGTGCTGTGCTGCATGACGGCGTTCAGCAGGTTCTCGGTCTTCCGGGCGGCTTCCGCCTCGCGCTTTCGCTCGGTGATGTCAGTCGCCATGCCGCACATCGCATAGGCTTCGCCATTCGCATTCTTCAAAGCGAATCGAACGGAGAGATACGAATGGTCTCCGTCCGGCAGGGGCACGATCTCTTCCGTCATCCGTGAAACGCCGGTCTCAATGACTTCCTGGTTGATGCGATGGACTTCGGCGGCCAGCGAGGTCGGCAGGATGGCGTCGGCTCCGAGCTTGCGGATCTCGCGATTCGGGATGTGAAAAATCTCTTCATGACGGCGATTCACGAAGAGGAATTTTCCATTGCGGTCCTTGATGAAGATGATCGTCGGGCTGTGGTCCATCACCTGCTGAATCTGGGACGCCAGATGCCGCCGCTGCCGCTCGGCTTCCGCGCGATGGATCAGGCTGAAGCAGACGTCCCCGAACACCCGCAGCAATCCATCGAGTCCGCTGACGTC
>JADZEF010000051.1 GCA_020850695.1 Planctomycetaceae bacterium
AAGGGGTGGCTGGGGTCGAGGCTTTGCGAGCCCCCAGCGAACTCCGCGTCGAAAGCTGGGGGCTCCCTTCGGTCGACCCCAGCCACCCTTCATGACCCTTCAGAAACTTCTGAAATGGACCACTTAGCCTCACGCGGGAGCGTGAGGGCCGCTAATAAATGCTCAACCCGCAAACTCCGCCCGGTCGATAGAGAAGGGGGACCGCAGTGCTCCTCTTCTGATCCGCCTGCGCTCTTGCGGGAGCCCGATCGATGCGCAGCCTCGTCTCGTTGCGATGGCTGCTCTGTGCCGTAGCGCCGCTTTGTCTCGCCGCGACGCTGCAAGGACTGCGATGCGAGCCGACCTCGTGTCCCATCGTTCGAGACCTGACGCCCGACGTCCCATACGCCGTGCGGGTGCAACCGGGCGTCACCGCGCTCGACCTCCGCGCAACCGCCGACTTCGTCGACCGTCTGGTCATCGCCAGCCTTGCCGATTCCGGCCCGCACTCCGTCCGCCTCAGTGCGGCGCCCACCGATCGCTCGAACCCGCTTCCGATTGCGCCGTGGCCCGGCCTCGAAAGCTTGGTTCCAACGCGCCGCGCAAAACTCGCTCAGACGGCGCATGAGGCGTCGGCCGGCAACTCATCAACCGGCGACGCGACGAAACTCATCCCCAGCGAGCGCGAATTCTTCCTCCACGTCACCGACGGCTCGCTCAACGACCCCGCCCAGTATGCCCGCATCTCCGCGCGCCCGGTCGCCACCGGCCACCGCGTCCGTCTCTGGCTCGATCGGGAGGCGCCGCACGACGCCCCGACGCAGCGGCTTCTCGAAGACATCATCGCCGAAAGCGATCGACTGATCCCCGCACTCGAAGCCACAATCTCTCCTCTCCGCGACGTCGACGGAGATGGAAGACTTGCGATTCTCCTCACCCCCTGGCTCGACCGGCTCCAGGGAGGCCGGACGTCGCTCGGCGGTTTCGTCCGCAGCACGGACTTCCGCGCCCTCCTCGCGCCGCCTCTCGGCAATCGGGCCGACATCCTCTATCTCAGCACGAGCCTCAACCCCGGACTGTCGCTGCGGACGCTCCTCGCTCACGAGCTCACGCACGCCTGCGCCCTCACGCCTCGGCTCCCCTCTTCGCAAGCTCCGCGTGGCCTCGCCGATGAGGAAGACTGGATCAGCGAAGGCATGGCGCACCTCGCCGAGGTCCGCCATGGCGACAGCTCCAACATCGAACACCGTGCGGCCCGGTTCCTCGCCGATCCCGCGCGCTACCCGCTTGTCGTCCCCGACTACTACCGCGCCGGCCTGTGGCGAAACCACGGCTGCCGCGGGGCGACCTGGTCGTTCCACCGCTGGTGCGAGGCCTCCTTCGGTCCGGAGACGATCCGCCATATCGTCACCGGTCCGGACTCCGGCCGCCGCAACCTCGAACGCGCCACCGGCATCCCCTTTCCCCACCTCTTCCGAGGTTGGACTCTCTCGCTCCTCAACGAGGACTGCGAGCCACCGCGCATCACGCGCTGGAATCCCACTCAGGAACTCTCGCTGAGCATCGCTCCCACGGCCGCCGCATTCGTCGAGCTCCCTCCTGCCGAAAGAGAAGGCCCCGCTCGACGAATCCAGATCGCCGCCGACCCGGCAGCACGCCTTCAGGTCACGCTCATCCGAATCCCCGCGACGAGACGCACTCTGGAACTCAAGGCCCGATGGTTGCCGCCGCGCATCGCCAGTTCGGTGGAAACGCCCGAGCCCCTCGAAACCCTTCTCAGCCTTTCGACCGACACCGATTCCGGCCAGACGATCGATTCGGTGACGCTTCAACGATTCACGCAATCCGAGATGCAGAGCCTCCGCTTCGACCGCCCCGACCTCGCTAAGCACCTCTCGCGCAGCGAAGCCCGCGCCGTACGACTCTCTCTCGGCCGCAGCGCGACGCCGGAGCCGGACTTGCCGTGGCTCCTCCGCGTCGAGTCACGCGATGGCCAAGGCCGCCGCCGCATCGGCTGGCACGAACTCCCTGCGGCCGGCGGATGGTGACACGCCGGTGCGTCGCACGGGCACTTATGCCTGTGCGAAACCCTTTGAAAATCGTTTCACACACGGGCATGAGTGCCCGTGCTACGAATCAATCGGCACTCGGTATCCGGAGTTTTCCGACAAAGCCTAATAACCCGCCGCCTTCAGGAACTGGATGCCGGCCTGCATCACTGCGGCACATTGAATGGCTTCGAGGATCGCGTCGTCCGAGAGTCCCAGGTCGCGGGCCTTGCCGACGTGCCCCGACGTGCACGGCTTGCAGGCGTTGATGTCGCTGATCACGAGATTGATCAGCTCGACCGTCTTCTCATCGAACGATGTCCCGGTGAAAGTGTGCGCCCGCAGTCCGACCGACATCCCGCCGAAGACGTCGCTTCCCGAGAGGTCCCGGAATTTGAAGAACGTGTTGTACATCGAGTTCGTCGAGGCGAGGGCGATCACTTCGGCGAGCTGCTCGTCGGTCAGCCCATCCCCTTTCAGCCGCTTCGAGAACCAGTCGACCCACGGCTCGCTCCCCGCATTGCCGGCCACCGCCAGGCCCAGGATGGCGTGCGTGCGGGCATCGAGCTTGCCGGGACTGAACACGAACTTCTTGAAGTTCATGTAGAAGTCCTGCAGGAAGGCCGGGACGTTCGCGTAAACGAGGAACGGCTCGGGAATCGGCTCGTCGCCGAAGAGATCGTGCAGGCGGCCGTAGGTCTGCGCGACTTTTTCCGACGCCGCTGATTCGAGAACGGGAGCAAAACGTGGCATGGGAAGTTCCGTTACCGGGACTAAGCCGTGGTTTGTCGCCTGACATCCGAACCCGGACGCCAGGAAAAGGCAGGGCCACGGAAACGACGGAGCCGACGGAGACCACGGAAAGGCGTCGAACAAGTCGCTCCTTTCCACTTCAACCGTTGCTTCAGTCGATGCCGTGGCCGCTACGAAGTCGAGAGCCCGTCAACGCCGGCGCGGTCCGCCGTCAGTTGATCGTCTTCTCACCCTTGTGCCAGTTGCAGGGGCAGAGCTTGTCGGTCTGCAGCGCGTCGAGCACGCGGAGCACTTCGTCGACGTTGCGGCCCACACCCAGATCGTGCACCGCCAGCCAGCGGGTGACGCCGTTCGGGTCGATCAGGAAGACGCCGCGATAGGCGATCCCCTTCTCTTCGTCGAGGACGCCGTACGCTTCCGACAGCTTGTGGTTCGTGTCGGCCAGCATCGGATACTTCAGCGACTTGAGATCGGCGTGAGCGTCGCACCAGCCCTTGTGCGAGTAGGTGCTGTCGGTGCTGGCGGTCAGCAGGACGCAGTTGCGGTCCTCGAATTCGCCGAGGGCCTTGTTGAAGGCGACGATTTCGGTCGGGCAGACGAAGGTGAAGTCGAGCGGGTAGAAGAACAGGCAGACCCACTTGCCCTTGAAGTCCGCCAGCTTGACCTGGCCGAACTGAGCGTCGGTGCCGTCCTTCGTGCGGTGATAGGCAGAAACGTTGAAGTCAGGGGCGGGATGGCCAACTCGGACCGTCATCAGAAACTCTCCGCCGGAAATGGACTCGAAGCGGCGGTCCGACGCACAGGGCGGACCCGGCCGACAGGAGGAAAGGGAAGGACGAAATCGCAGTCCGGCGGACGCACTCGCGCTGCCGAACGTCGCGTCGTCCGTGACGGTATCACGTCGCCGCAACACAGTACCGCAGTGCGGGGAGCGACTCAACCCGCTGCGGTGGCGGCGTCGGAAGTATAGTCGCGCCGCGTGTCGATTCAAGCGGGAGAACTCAGCGGGCGGCGGCCGCCTCGACCACGGCTTTCACCAGGTGCCCCATCTTCGGCGGCGAGGCCTCGACGCCGATTTCGAGCCCCTCTTCCCGCAGCGCTTCGCTGCAGGTCGGGCCGATCGACCCGACGCAGCACCCGCGCGCCGCCGCAATCCAGGCCTCGCGCAGGCCCATCGATTCGGCGACCTGCAACACGTGGTGGATCTGCTGCGCGCTGGTAAAGAGCAGCGCATCGAATTCACCCGCGATTGTCCCGTGCACTGCGGCCTTCAGCGGTTCGACGTCCTCGGGCAGTTCCCAGCGGTAAACCGGCACCCGCACGACGGTGGCTCCGCGCGATTCCAGGGCCGCCGTCAATTCGTGGTTAGGAAGGCCGTACTCCTGCAGGGCGAGCGTGGTCCCTTTGAGCGGAACCTCCGCGTCGAGGGTCGCCAGCAGTTCACGCCAGGTATTCGGCTCTGGTGCGCGGTGATCGATCCGCACGCCCCACTCGCGAAGAACCGCCACGGGCTTCGGTCCACGCACCACCACGCGCTTCGCGTTGAGCGCCGCGAACACGGCGTCGCGCGGATGCTTTGTCTCCAGGACATCCAACAGCGCCCGAGCCCCGACGCCCGTCAGAAAGACGATCGTATCGATCCGTCCGGCCAGCAGCGCCTCACCAAACGCCAGAGCTTCCGCGTTACGGTCGATCGGCACCTCACGCATCGAAGGAGCGATCGTCGCGACGGCTCCTTGCCGTTCGAGAAGCGAACGCATGTCGTCGCCGCGGCGGCTTTCGAACGAACAGACGCGAAGCGGTTTCGAGGCAGTCATGAGAGAGGGCCGCGAGAGGTCGAACAGGGGGCCATGCCTCACCCCGGACCTGGAATCGCGACAAGGCATGATGGGAGAGGCGAGGAAACCTCATCTTACCATCGTTAAAAAGGCAATCGACCGGAAGTGTAGGCGCTCGCCCGGCACGCATTCACCGTGAATGCGGTCCGGCTACACTCCCGGTCGATGTACCCGTGGTGAAACCTGTGCTCGTTGGTTCGTGACGGCAACTGGTGTGTTCAGTTGCCTGTCTCCTCGTCGCACAATCCGCTCTAAAGCAACGTCCGTGCCGGGATGTCGCAACAATTTTTTCTGTCATCACAACATGCAATTTCACATAGGCTTATGAGTTTTTCAGGCGCGCGCGATCATCGGGCAATACGTTGATTTGAGCCAATTGCTGCCCAGTCCTTCGGCAACTCGTGTCGAGAAGCAATGCAGCCCGTTGCGCCGGTGCAGGCCGGTGTCGAATGGACGCAGCATGCCGAAAACGGCCCGGATGAGTCGGCTCCCGAGCCGCTCGCACGCTTCTCCAATCCTGCCGGTCGAACAAGTCCGCGGCATCGGCTGCATCAGCCGCATCGGAAAGCCGAGTGCCAGGAGCTCTCCCATCTATTCGACGATTCGTCAGCTCTCGACTTTCAGCGTCACCATCTGAATGCCGTTGCGGCCCGACTTTGGAAAGGGACGCGGCATCGGCTGAGCAATCCCCGCCGCATCGATGGTGCGGCAGCGGAGCTCGTATTCTCCCGGCGCGACGGCGGGAAGCTGTGCCGCCCAATGGGCCAGGGCGTACCGCATCGGCCATTCGGACGGCCGACCGTCCGCGTGGAAGCCGTGGGTCGTCGCGGGGACGGCATTCCCGGGAAGGTTCTTCCATTGCGATGGAGCCGCGAGCAGCTCCGCTTGCTGCCAGGGAGCCTTGGTGAAGTGCGGGTCGTCGGCGGGGAGTTCCTTCCCCTTCGGATGCAGCCACACTTGCACTCGCGTCAATCCCGAGACTCCGACCTGGGCATACCCCGTCAGCGGGATTGATTCTCCACCTTTCACGGTCGTCGGATGAGAGACAAACCGTGCAAAGGTCTTCATTCCGCTATCGACATCGTTGGCCCCGTCCGCATAGGTGTCGTTGGCGAAGGGAGCATGGGTCAGCACCACCCGCTGCAGCCATTTGACCGATTTGAAGCCGTACGCTTCGGGGACGACGATCCGTGCGGGCCCGCCGCGCTTCCCGGAGAGAAACTCGCCGTTCAACTTGTAGGCGACGATGACCGGCGGCAGCCCGAAGGCGTCTTCCAGCACGCGGCCGATGGGGAGCGAGCTGCGAAACATCTGCTTCGGGTCATCATTGTGATACCCGTAATAGAAGAGCCGGCGGATGTTCTCACCCGGCCTGGCCATCCACACGATGTCCCGCAGCGGAACCCCCTCCCACAATCCCATGCCCAGCGGCGATCCGCCGTTGTTGCACGTCATAATCTTGGGAAACCGCACGGCCCGCGTCTCGGCGAGCTTCATCAACCCGTCCCAGTCGAGTGCGGTTCCCTTGTCCTTCGCCAGCGGGTTGTCCACCTTCGACTTGCCGTCGTCGTCCGCAACGACTTCCAGCCGCCACGTCTCGCGGACCATCCCGACTTCGCGGAGCTTCTCCGGCGGATGCGTATAAGGGAGCGGCGTGCCGCGCTCGACTGTTCCGAACTTCTCGGGCTGCGTGAAGTACTCCAGTTCGGCGATCGCTTTGTCGAGCGCGGGGGATTTCCCGGCGACCTTCGACATCGTGTCGTCCGCGTCCGCTCGCCCGCTCCACGCCGCACTGATGCCTCCCGAGACGAGAGCGGCCGTCTTCAGGAAATATCGGCGCGACAACGCGAAGTGGTCTGCAACGAAATCATGGGAAGGACGCATGGGGCAGCACTCCGGTGAACGCGGGTGAATCCGCTGATGTGTCACCATATCCCTGAAACCGTGTCAATGTCCAAGCCTGTCAGGACGGTTTGTCCTTGGGAACGCCACGTCCGCAGTGCGGTGCACGCCGTGATGCGAGGAATCGGCAATCTGGGAAGCCAGGAACGGCGATCCTCGCAACACCTTCGCAGAGTGACGAATACGGCGACAGACGGCATCGCAGGCTCCGTAATCCTGCTTCGGGTTCAAGTCCCGGCGTCCCCCCCGCCGATTCCAACTCACAGGCTCGCTCTCTGCGCCCAGACTCCCGCCATCGATCGCCCAGCCTGAGGTTGCCTGCCCATGTACGAGGCGTTCTTTGGACTGCACAAGCGCCCCTTCGCGGCGACACCCGATCCGGAGTGCTTCGTCCCCGTGGGGGATGCGCAGACCGTTCTGGACGACCTCACGCAGTGCGTCCGCGATGGACGGGGCATCGGCGTCGTCTCGGCGGCGGCCGGGCTGGGAAAGACGCTCCTCTGCCGCAAGCTCGCCCGCGATCTGGAATCCGAATGGGCGATCATCTGGCTGCCGACCTGCTCGTTCCCCAGCCGCCGTGCGCTGCTGCAGTCGATGCTGTATGAGCTTGGGCATCCTTACGCGCGGCTCTCGGAAAGCGAGATGCGGCTCGCGCTGGCCGAGTCGGCCCGGGGTCGTCGCCCGAATCAGCGCGGCGTGGTGATCCTCATCGATGAAGCGCATCAGCTCAACGAGAAGCTTCTCGAAGAACTCCGCGGCCTGACGAACCACGTCGACGGGGGCGAGTCGCTGTTCCATGTCGTATTGAGCGGGCAGCTCGAACTCGACGAGCTCCTCGCCGCGCCCAAGGTCGAATCGTTCCGCCAGCGGATCGGGTGCCAGACGACGATTCAACCCCTCACCCAGAGCGACTCGGTCGAGTATCTCGCCCACCGCCTCCAGTGGAGCGGCGCGAATCTCGCCTCGGTCCTGACGGCCGACGCCGCGCGCCTCATCGCCCATGCCAGCGACGGCTCGCCGCGCTGTCTCAACCAGCTGGCCGATCAGGCCCTGCTGCTGGGCTACGTCGCCGATCAGAAGCCCGTCGGCGTCGATGTCGTCCACCAGGCCCTCGAGGACCTGCGACAGCTGCCTCTCAACTGGAACATCCCTTCGCCCATCAACTCGCAGGCCGAGGAATCGCCGGACGACATCGAAGCGGAAGAGTCCGACGAAGCGGCTGAACTCGTCTCTGACCCTGGTGCGGCGGAAACGATCGCTTCGCAGGATCACTCCCCTGCCCATTCCGCCTGGGAGACTTCAGCTCCCGCGGATGCGCCTTCCACTGTCGCCGCGGCGTCCGCACCCGCATTCCCGACCGACCTCAGCACCGAAGGCTTCGCCTCGATCGAAGTCGGTGGGCCCGCGACGCCCATCGCCGACGCGTCACCAGCCCCCATCGAACCCGCGTCTCCTTCTGAACTCCCCGCGATGCCTGCGACGACTGTGATGTCGGAATCGAATTCGATCCAGAACGCTCCGGAACCGAGGCCGGCGACGGTCGCTTCCTCAGGTGCTGAAAGCGCCCCCGAGCGCCGCGTCCGACGTCGACCGCGCGGACCGCGCAAAGCCATCGAGTTCCAGGAAGAAGTCATTGTCGACCGCTACGCGCAGCTTGATGCGGGGAAGATGGTGGAGCCTGTCGCGGCGTCCGCCGAGTGGAGCGACGAAGCGCCGCGACAGCCCCGACCCGACGAGTTGATCGACCGCATCATCCCGATGATTGATGCGGCCCTGTCGATGACGGGGGGGCCGGTGCCGACCGATACGCCCGCCGACAATATTCCCCGCTCGCTCCATCGCGAGGTCGCCCGGACGTTCCCGATCCCGGAGCCAATCGACTCGGACGACGCCGAGCAGATCATCGGCGCGGCGGTGCTCGATCAATGCCTCGAAACCCAGCGCGAGGTCGTTTCGCGCCTCGGAGAATCGGCCCGCGATCAGTTCGAAGCCGGCCTTCGCGCCATGACCGAGGAAGAGCTCCGCGACGAGGCTCCGCTTCCCAGTCTCCCCGCGACGATGACGGCCGATTCGCAGCCCCTCGAGAACCTCTCAACGTCCGGACCATTCGCCTCGAAAACAGCGAACGAATCCACAGTCCCGTTGAGGGATGCTGCACCGCGCCGCCAGTACTCGCAGCTCTTCAGTGCCCTGCGCAAGAAGCTCCGACGCCCCGCGTAAAGCGCCTCCAGGAACAGGACGCACGCGTGGCCCGGCCGCGTCGGCGACGTGATCGAAAGCGGGCCACCGTTATTTGTCCATGACCGCCGGTTTCAGCCGTTCGACCGGCACGTGCCGCAGGCTGAAGTGAAGCGGCTGATCGATCAGCAGCGTCGGCGCGGCGTAGTGGAATCGGTACGTCGACGGATCGTCCTTCAGTCCCGAGAAGCCATACTCGACGACGATCCCGCCGTCCATCTGGTGAGTCGCGTTGAGCCCCGGATCCTTCGCGATCCGCACGCCTCCTTTGCCCGAGAGCCACGTGCCATTGAAATAGATCCAGGTGCGGTGCGATTCAAACGCCGGCCCGCCGACGTCATACACGACCGACATCTCGACCTGGGCCGTTCGCGTTCCGTCCTCCTGCGGTTCGAACTTCACCTGTTGAAGCCGCACCGTGACCCCCGCCTTGCGTCGCGAGACTCCCTTCGCGAGCAGATCGCTGAAGACGAATTCCTCAGTCCCCGCGGCGGTGTACGCCCCGATCGTCCCTTCTACATGGACGGTATCCGGGAGGGTGTCGGCCGGGACGACGACGTCGAACGTCAGTTCGAGCCAGCTCCCCTCGGCGAGCGGCAGCTCGTACTTCGCGGCACTTGTGAAAGGGGCATACTCGTGCCCTTCGGAGCTGCGGATGTGGATGTTGCGGGCGGCGTAGTGCAGGAAGAGAGGGCGCAGGCGCGGCTCGGCGGCGATGCGGACGGCGCCGCGCAGGAGCCGTTTGTCGTCCGCGCCGATCAGCGGCCGGAGCATTCCTTTCGTTGTCGCCAGGCGAAAAGCGCCCGGGTAGTCGACGACCTCTTCGTCGGCCCTGGTTGCTTTGGACGGGCGTTTTTCGAGCGCGAGCTCGGAGGTCTCGGTCGCGTACCGGAGGCCGGCCTTGGCAGCGACATCGTCGAGAGCCTTCCAGAACGGAGTTCGATTGAAATCGACGTCGATGGGTGCGGCCAGTTCTTCGGTCGAGGCTTTCACGTCAAATCGGTTGCCCGTCTGCCGGCGGATCTGGGCCAGCACTTCGGAGAGGGGATGTCTGCCCCTCAGCGTGACGATCGACGGCTCGAGCGATTCGATCGCCTTGCGGCGTTCGAGCTCGATTCGGATGCGGCGGACCCCTTCGCGGATTGAGGCGGTGGGGAGCGTTTCGGGAGAGGGAATGTGATCGAGCGCGGTGGGACCGATGTCGAGAAGTTCGCGCTCGGCATCGGTGCGGGATTTGAGCGTGTCGGCGCCGAGGGCCTCAATCAGGCGGGTGACGCGGGTTTCGAGAGCGTTGGTGGAGGGCGTCTTCGCGGGTGTGGCAGAGTCCGTTTCGCCCTCAGCGCCGGCGGCCTGGCTGACCGGCAGCGCGAGCAGCGCGCAGGCGAGCAGAGAAAGAGATCGCCGCATGACGGGCTCCCATCGATCGAATGGTGAGTAGGGACCGGCAGTGAAACGAACACCGTCCGCACACTCCCAGTGTATCCCGAGCCTGATGCGAATGGCGATTGGCCAAGCGGGAAAGCACCGCCGGGTGCGGTTGCGAGCACCCTGGTTCCGAAGCCATCACGGGTTATCCGCAAAGGTCACGGAAACGACGGAGAAAACCGAGAGGCACGGCTGACATGACTCTGGTGTCCGTATGACTCACCTTGAGAATCTTCGCGCCACCCGTGGCTGCACTGCGTGCGAGACACCACGGACGCAAATCGGGAAGAGGGTTGAATGAGGAACCCAGGAAGGCAGGAACAGGACAGGAAAACAAAGAGAAGCCTCGTGAAGTCCCTGCGCGAGCTTCCATTTTCTACGGCGTTCCAGTGTTTTTTCCTGCCTTCCTGGATTCCTTATTCAACCCCTCCGACGACAGCTCTTGAGGGGACCTCCCGGCAAACTCAGCGGTCATGCGCGCTCATCCACGGGGTTGCGGGTCTCCCGTGCTGGGAAATCCGTACCATCCGTCGCCGTCGTTTTCGTGGCCCTGCTGCGGGCCGGAAAACTCGATGTTCGCTCTGAAATGAACCGCCCCCCGAAGGGATCCACCAGGCCGATGCGAAGTCTGCCGTGACGTCATCACAGCCGCCATCGATCTGAGGCGATCTGACGATTGCCGAGCGCTGATTGATTCGGCACGCCGGCTGCTCCAAGCCGCAGCCGGGCGGCTGCGGGGCCGTCAGTCGGCTTCCATGAAGGCGTAGCACAGGACGTGCGTGAGGATGAAAAAGCAATCCTCGAGCCGGCCCATGTGCCGCGACGGTGCGGTCAGGCCGAGGTTCACAAGGTCCTTGAGCTTCCCTCCCTCGCCGGTCGTCAGGCCGATCGTCCGGGTTCCGACTTCGTTGGCGTATTCGACCGCCCGCAGCACGTTCGGGCTGTTCCCGCTGCCGCTGATGGCGATTAGAAGGTCTCCCTTGCGGGCAAAGTTCTTGAGTTGCTCGACGAAGACGGTCTCGTACCCTTCGTCGTTCGCGTAGGCGGTGATCGTCGCGATGCTGTCGGTCAGGCCGATCATCTTGAACCGGGCCTTCTTCCGCAGGGACGCTCCCTTTACGATGTCGACCACCATCTGCGAGGCGATCGACGCGCTGCCGCCGTTCCCGCAAATGTAGATCATCCCCCCCGCGTCGCGCGTCTCGCGCATCCAGCCGATGGCCTGGCCGATCTTCGCGGGGTCGAGCTTCGGAATCAGTCCGCCAAGTTCGGAGAGGTAGTTGCGGGCAAAGGCTTCGTCTTGGGAAGGCATGGGATGCAAGGTGAGAGTGAGGAGTGAAAACACGAGCCCCGCGGGGCTCGAAAGAATGCTACTTCGATTCGGCCTTCTTGTTCTCCGGCTTGGGCGGCTCCTTTTCGGCCGGCTTCGACTTTTCGATGCTGCCGAACATGTGCCCGCCGACCTTGCCGTGCTGCCAGGTGCCGACGTAACGGTTGTCGTAGAACAGGACGCGTGACGTGAACGTGCCGAGGCCGGGGATGGAGAAATCGGTCATCGAGATCATCGGCGTGTCGCCGGCCCACAGGATCTTGACCGTGACGGGGATTTTGACGTCCGTGGTTCCGTACTTCATGCGGGCGAGGAACGTCCAGTAGTCGCCCCGCAACTTGGTGACGCTTTCAATCTCGTAGCGTTCTTCGGCCGCCAGCTTGTCGGCGGGAGCCCCGTCGATGGTGAAGCGGCCCACGAGCACGGAGTTCTTCATCTGCTCGCTGAACTTCTTCTCGAGCGCTTCCTGGTCGAGCTTCTCGCCGGATTTCTCCCCCGCTGCTTCCTTGGCCGGAGCGTCCGACTTCTTGGGTTCGTCCCCGTCCTTCTTGTCCTCGGCCATTGCAGCCGCACAGAGTCCAAGGCACGCGACGCCGCACACACTCCAAAGCACAGCACGGAACATGAGGACCTCCGGGGAAGTCGAGAGCCATCGTCGGGGCGAGGTTTGAGGCGGAGATCGGCGAAGCCGAATCACGCCAGGCCGCTCGCATTCTCCCTTTGCGCTCTTACTCCGTCAAACCGCAGCCCCCCTTATGACGGCCTTGACGTTGGAGATGTCGGATCGCTGGAAATGCCCTGCAATCGCCGCCTTCAACACGCACGAGATCCGCGATCGAGAAGCTCTCCCCAACCTCTGCGGCTTCGCTCTGCGTTCTCTGTGCTAACAATCGGGTCTTCTTTCCGCGAAACGCACGCAAGGTATGAACGCAGAGGTCGCGGAGGGGCGACGCAGAGGGAGGGAGACCGCCATCCAACGACAGAAGGAGTTGCACGCTCGCGGACGTTGAGCAGGACGAATCCTGGGAGCGAACTCGGTCGCGCGCTTTTCCTGAGCTCTTCGGAAGACGGCGGGGGCAACCTGGTTTCAGGCCAAGAGGCTTCCCACTCCTTCTCGAGAAAGCTAAGGTTCAGCGAGCGAGGCCGAATCCTCGCCATGCTGCCCCACAGCCACGCCTGACTCACTTCTCTGACGCCCCTACCCATGTCCGATGTCTCCGCCTATCTGGCCGCAAACACCGCCCGATACGTCTCGGAACTGATCGAGCTCCTTCGCATTCCGAGCGTCAGCGCCGACTCGCGGTTCCGCCCCGATATGCAGCGGGCGGCGGAATGGGTCCGCAACCAGATGGCGGCCGCAGGCCTCGCCGCCGAGATCATCCCGACGCCAGGACACCCGGTCGTCTATGGCGAATGGACGCAGGCTCCGGGCGCGCCGACCGTCATGGTCTACGGGCACTACGACGTCCAGCCCCCCGACCCGCTCGACCTCTGGACCACGCCCCCCTTCGAGCCGACGATCCGCGATGGGCACGTCTATGCCCGCGGCGCCAGCGACGACAAGGGGCAGGTCTTCACGCATGTCAAAGCGGTCGAAGCGTGGATGAAGACGGCCGGCAAGCTGCCGGTCAACGTGAAGTTCATCATCGAAGGGGAAGAGGAAGTCGGAAGCAAAAACCTCGAAGACTTCCTCGAACGCAACCGCGAGCGGTTGAAGTGCGACCTGGCGGTCGTCAGCGACACCAGTCAGTACGCCCCCGGCATCCCGGCCATCACGTACGGGCTTCGTGGAATCCTCTCGGCCGAGATCTTCCTCACCGGCCCGAACCGCGACCTGCATAGCGGGGTGTTTGGCGGCTCGGTGGCGAATCCCGCCAACGCCCTCGCGAAGCTCATTGCTTCACTGCATGACGAATCGGGAAGGATCCAGATTCCCGGCTTCTACGATGATGTCGTCCCGCTCACCGACTCCGAGCGACGGCAGTTCGCGGCACTGCCATTCCAGGAGTCCGAATATCTGTCGAAGCTTGGTGTCGCGGCCCCGTGGGGCGAAGCGGGTTTCAGCACGCTGGAACGCCGCTGGGCCCGCCCCACGTGCGATATCAATGGCATGATCAGCGGGTACACCGGCGAAGGCCCGAAAACCATCGTCCCGTCGAAGGCCAGCGCGAAAATTACCTGCCGGCTCGTTCCTAATCAGAGCCCCGACAAGCTGACCGCCGCCCTCGAAGCGTTCCTTCGCTCGCAACTGCGGCCGGGCATCGAGATGCGGTTCGCCCCGCACCATGGAGCCGTCCCCCTCGTCTTTCCGCCTGAAGGCCCCTTCATGAAGGCGGCCCGTGCGGCGATTGCCAAGGGATTCGGAGCGGAGCCGGTGATGATCCGCGAGGGAGGTTCGATTCCCGTGGTCGCCACCTTCAAGAGCGTGCTTGGCGTCGACACGCTGCTTCTGGGCTGGGGCCAGGACACCGACAACCTCCACAGCCCGAACGAACGCTTCAGCATTGCCGACTTCCACAAAGGCATCGCTTCGAGTGCCGCATTGTGGGGCGAGCTGGCGACAAAGTAGCCCTCATGCGTAGCCCTCATGCTCCGCATGAGCTTAAGCCGTGGGAATGACGACTCCGCATTGTCTATCCGCTTCGGCGGATGCCCTCTCTGCGCAGAAAATCCGCCAGGGGCGGCCGGCCGACTGACTTCGTGCCGCGGACCAGGGTCGTTCACCGAGGCCGATTACGCACCCGGTGCCGAGGAAACCCTCGGGTTGCTCTGGCCTTGGCACCGGGTGCGTAATCGGCCAAAAGCACAACGGCCCTGGGGAAGCATGGGGAGGCAAACTCAACCGCGGCGGAGCGCCGCAGTCATTTGGTCTCAGTCGGACGACTCACCCCCGGCGGAAGCTTCAAGAGCGATACCGATCGGAAGTGCTCGCGACGATGGACGCCGCGGCCGGTATTATCTCAGAGCCGCCGCGAATCACAAGGACCGACCGAGGGACGACCCGCTCATGGACCTCCGCCAACGCCGATTCACCGAAGACCCGCTCGCGAAAACCAAGATCGTCGCGACGGTCGGTCCCGCCTGTGCCGAGGAATCGCAGCTTCGCCAGCTGGTCGAAGCGGGAGTCGACGTTTTCCGGTTGAACTTCGCTCATGGAAAGCACGAGTGGCTGGCGGGAATCGTTGCGGCGGTGCGGCGGATCTCGGCCGAACTCAAGCGGCCCGTGGGACTGCTGGCCGATCTCTCGGGACCCAAGATCCGCCTGGGGGAGCTTCCGGAAGAGGGCGTGGCGTGCGGGGAGGAGGACCGCATCGAGTTCGTGCGGGGGAATGTTCCCTATGTCCCGAAAGTCCTCTCGTGCACCTACGCTGCGTTGATTGACGACCTGAAGGTGGGAGACCGCGTCCTGCTGGCGGACGGGATGGTGGCGCTGCGGGTGACGGAGAAGGCGGCCGACGGCTCGCGGGTGGCGTGCAGTGTCGAGCAACCGGGGACGATCCGTTCGCGTCAGGGAATCAATCTCCCCGGCGTCGCCCTCAGCACGCCCGCCCTCACCGAGAAGGATCGCGACGATCTGGCCTGGGCACTGAAGCATGAGCTCGATTTTCTGAGCCTTAGCTTCGTCCGCTCCCCCCAGGACATCCGGCTGATGCGCGATGTGATCGCGTCGCACAACCCGAAGTTCGTCCCGCAAATCGTCGCCAAAATCGAGAAGATGGAAGCGATCGACTGCTTCGAGGAGATCCTTGCGGAAACCGACGTGGTGATGGTGGCTCGCGGCGACCTGGGCGTGGAAATCGACGTCGCCCGTGTTCCGACGCTTCAGAAGCGGATCATCCGGCAGTGCAAGCAGCACCGTGTCCCGGTCATCACGGCGACGCAGATGCTCGAAAGTATGCAGAAGAGCGAGCTGCCGACGCGGGCCGAGGCGAGCGACGTGGCGAATGCCGTGCTGGACGGGACCGATGCGGTGATGCTCTCGGGCGAGACGGCCGTCGGGTCGCACCCGGCACTCGTGGTGTCGACCATGAGCCGCATCGCCCGGGAAGCCGAGCGGATGTTGACGCCCACCCCGATTCAGTCGCTCGATGGAACTCCGAAAACGAGGGCCCGGATCGTGACGGAGGCGGTGACGCTGGGAGCGGGAGCGGCGGCCGAGAACCTGAAGGCCGACCTGATTGTTGTCGCCTCGCAGACCGGCCGCACCGCCATGGCGATTTCCAAGCAGCGTCTGCCCATCCCGATCCTGGCCCTGACCGACAACGCGGCGACGGCTCGCCGCATGTGCCTTTACTGGGGGGTCACCCCGCTTCAGACGCCGACCACCGTTCGCACTCCGCAGGAGATTTTGGGTCACGTCGTCGAGTGGGGCCAGAAACTCGGGGTGCTCAAGTCCGGAAGCCGGATCGTGGTCGTCGGCCGGACTGAGAGTTCGGTCGAAGGGAACGACCTGATGCTGGTGCATGCGATTCCCTGACAGACGGCGATCGCCGCAACATCCATTATTGACGTGGTTTAGGGTTCTCCGCGGACTGGCGAGAACTCCCGTTGAGCTGTCCCAGATCGGCTCCGTCTCTCGGCACAAGCAGCCTTGCATCGGAAATTCCGCCTGTGTCCGAATGGAAAACCTGTAACCACAGACAGTCCCCGGACAACTCCCTTCGCTCTCATCCCTGCAACGGGTCCGAATGATGTGGAAATGCCGCCGGCTGCGAAGTGCCGGACGACTTTGACACGCCGGGGCAACCGGTTTCCCCAATCTGACAGGTGGCCGAAACTCGCCTCTTGCTTGTGAAAATTCGATCTGGTAGAAGCAGGTACATGCAAAAGATCGGTGATTGTTGAATTGTTCGGATCGCGTTTGCGGGACAAGTTCTTCGCGTCGCTTCCCGACTTGTGATTCCGCAGGCCATCGAGCAGTCCCTCGAGGAGTTCTGGCAGTGACGTTGAATCGCCGCACCATTTTCGCCGCAAGTAAATCCCCCGCGCTCGTCTGTCTCTCGCTTGGCTCGTTCGCCTTGACGGCTCTTGTCGCGGCCTTCCTGAATCCGGTCGCCCAAGCGGCCGAAAAAGGTCCAGCGACCAAGGCTTCCGTCCGCCCGCAGGCAGCCGCCGAGCATCCGGTCGACATGCTGCTCGCCTCGGAAAATACCGAGCGCGGCATCACGCTCGAGCCGGCTCCGGTCATCGACGACCTGACCTTCCTTCGCCGCATCTCGATCGACCTGATCGGCCGCATTCCGACGCAGGCCGAGATCGACGAGTACATGGCGATTCCACAGGCCAGACGCCGGATCGCCACTATCGACAAGATGCTCGCCGACGATCGTTTCGGCGATAAGTGGACCGCCTTCTTCGCCGACATGCTCCGCCTTCGCAACAACGCCGAGGGAGGCCCCCAGCTCTTCAACTTCGTTCACAAGGCCATCAAGTCGGGCATGCCCTCCGACGAGATGTGCCGCCGCCTGATTGCCACCAACGGGAAGGCCGGGTTCACTCCGGAAGTCGGCTTCCTGCTGGGGGATGCGGCGGACCCGATGGCGCTCGCCGGGGTCACGTCGCAGGTTTTCCTCGGGGTGCGGATCTCGTGCGCCCAGTGCCACGACCACCCCTTCGACGTCTGGAAGCGCGAAGACTTCTACGGCTTCGCCGCCTACTTCAGCCGCACCAAGCGGGTGGAACGCCGCTTCAAGATGCAGATCCTGTCGATCTCGGCCCTCGAAGACGACAAGGACGCCATCCTGTGGCCGCCGGAAGGGGTCGGCAAGAAGGAAGACCGAAAGCCGATGAAGGCCCGGTTCCCATTCGCCATGCTCGGCGCCGATGAGAACCCCGAGTACATCGCCCGACTCCGCGAACTGCGGGCCCAGCAGCAGTCGCTCGTCGCCAGGGCCAACGCCAAGCCGGCGGGTGCTGAAGTCGATGACCTGCTCGAATCGGCCTCCGACACCGTCAAGAAGACGACCAGCGGCAAGTCGATCGACGCCATCACGGCCGAAGCCAAAAAGGATGCCGAAAAAGTGAAGGGAGCCGCGGGGGGCTACAGCACCACCGAGCTCCGCCAGGAACTGGCACGTCTCATTACTGATCCCCGCAACCGCTTCTTTTCTCGCTCGCTCGTCAACCGCGTCTGGTACGACCTCGTCGGCCACAGCTTCGTGGTTCCGGTCGATGATTTCAGCGAGAAGAACCAGCCGAGCCATCCGAAGACGCTCGACTACCTCGCCGACGAGTTCGTCGCCAACGGCTACGACTTCCGTCAGCTCGTGCGGATGATTGTCAGTACCAACGCCTATCAGCGGGCTCACGTCCCGCAGGCGGAAGAGGCCGTCCGCCAGGAAATGGAAGCCAACTTCCTCGCCACGCCGATGCGCCGCATGCTGAGCGAAGTCCTCTTCGACAGCATCGTGACCGGCGGACATCTGTTCGACGTGAAGCACGAAGCGGGCAAGAACATGAAAACGGTCTGGCAGGAAAGCCGCGTCATCAAGGGGCCCAGCGCTCGCGGCGGGGCGGTGGTTGACGCTGGCAAGCTCGAAGGGGGCGCCGCTGGTGGTGCCATGATGGCCAAGTTGACCCCGGAGAAAGCCGCACCCAAGGCGGGCTACGATCTGGAAGCTGCCATTGAAGAGACCTTCGAAGAAGCCCTCGGCGGCAAGGACGATGACGAGGCCATGGTGGACAAGATGGCCGTGAAGTCCTCGGAAGAAATCGAAGCCGAGCGGATGGCGATGGAGCGTCAGCGGCTGACGGCCGACTACATCGACCGCTTCGTGAAGGCCATCATCGACGACAATCCGAAGTTCGCTTCGTCCTACCGCATGCCGTCGCCGGCTCCGGACGGGCACTTCCTCCGCGTCTTCGGTCAGCCGGAGCGCTCGCAGCTTGGCGAAACCCGCGATCATCTCCCGTCGATGCGTCAGGCCCTGATGATGCTCAACGGACGGCTCACTCACGAGGCGTCCCGCGTCGGCGAGTTGGAGCCGCTCTACCCGCTCGTCACGGGCAAGAAGGCCGATCTCGATGCGGCTGTGAAGCTGGTCTACCGCGAACTCCTCACCCGCGAGCCGTCCGCTGACGAAATCAAGGACGCCCGCGACGTGATCGCCGCTTCGGACAACCCGCTCGACGGGGTCGCTGACTTCCGCTGGGTCATCCTCAACAGTAACGAGTTCCGGTTCATTCCGTAATCAGTGAGTCGGGGCACCGTGTTGTACCCGTGATTGATGAGCAGGTTGGAAATGTATGCCAACGACTTTTTTGAGATCATCTGCCTACTTCTGATCGCGCCGATCGCGACCTTGCTGTTCGCCTTTCGCCTCTTGACTGGACTTTACGTCTATTTGGACGCGCAGTCGCGAAGCCACAATCGACTTCTTGCTGGCTTACTGGCTGCCTCCGTGACATTTCTGAGTTGGCCTGCTGGATTTTTCGCTTACTTTGCATTGACGGTGGTTCTCGACCGACGTTCGCTCAAGCCGTCCCAGGTTGTGTCGACATTTTGAATGAGTGTCCAACTTGCTTCCGCTCTCCGCGGTGTGAGTTGGGCTTCATGAGATAGCTTACTTCGAAGTTTTGGACCCCGCATTTTCCACACCGTTCAGGAGCCGCTCCATGTCTTGCTTCGACTATAAGATGACGCGCCGCTCGCTGCTGGCGGCTTCCAGCGCCACGCTGCTCGGCATGCAGGTCCGTGACCTGCTCGCCTACGCCGGCACGAGCCATGAGGCCAAGGCCGAGCACGTCATCCTGTTCTGGAACGGCGGCGGCATGACCCACCTCGACACGTGGGATCCGAAGCCCGGCCGTCCGACCCAGGGCGAGCTCGAACCAATCGCCACGTCGGCCCCTGGCATCCAGATTTCGGAGATCTTCCCGGAACTCGCGAAGCAGATGCACCACTGCTCGCTGATCCGCTCGATCGCCGGCACCAACGGCGACCACGGCCGTGCGACGTACCAGCTCCAGACGAGCTACAACCAGTCGTCGAACGTCCGGCATCCGGGCATCGGCTCGGTCGTCGCCCACGAACGCAATCAGATGGGCGATCTCCCCGCCTACATCTCGATCAGCGGTCGGGCCGCCAACGCCAGTTACCTCGGCCAGCGATGCGAAGCCTACTTCGTCGCCGAGCCGGGCAGCCGCGACCCGTACCTCGCCTTCCCGGAAGGGATCGCCCAGACCCGCGGCAACCGCCGCCTCGAAGTCCTGGCCCGCTACAACGACAAGTTCACCGCGAAGGCCACCGACACGAAGCTCGGCTCGAACCAGACCGCCATCGAAGACGCCGTGAAGCTGATGCGCAGCCCGGCCCTCGAAGCGTTCGACCTCGACAAGGTGCCGACCAGCGAGCTGAACAGCTACGGCGACACCACGTTCGGCCGTGGTTGCATCCTCGCCAAGCGGCTCGTCCAGCAGGGCGTGCGGTTCGTGCAGGTCAACCGAGGCGGGTTCGACACCCACACCGGCAACTTCCCCGCGATGCGGGCGCACGGCGAAGTCATGGACCCGGCCCTCGCGTCGCTGGTCCGCGACCTGGCCGAGAGCGGCATGCTGAAGAAGACCCTCATCATCATGCTGAGCGAATTCGGCCGCACGCCGAACATCAACATGAACGCGGGCCGCGATCACTGGGCGTCGGTCTTCAGCTGCTTCCTGGCCGGCGGCGGCCTGAAGGGGGGAACGGTCATCGGCTCGTCCGACAAGGACGGCTACAACCCCGAGGACCGCCCGGTACAGGTGCCCGACATTCACGCCACGATCTGCCACGCCCTCGGCATCGACCCGAAGAAGGAAGTGATGACCCCGCTCCAGCGGCCGATGAAGCTCGTTGACAACGGCACGCCGGTGATGGAACTGTTTGCCTGAGCCGCTTGCCTGATATGAGTGGGTGGAGCGGTTCGCCTGCGAACCGTTTCTCCCGTGGATGCGATTCGCCGAGCGGCCTGTCGGTTCCCGGCAGGCCGCTCGCGTCTCGGAGGACGAAGGATCGAAATCCGAAATTCCAATGTCTAAGGAAAGTCCAGAATCAAAATCTCGAAGCGGAACGAGATTCACCCCTTTTGAGTTTTGAACCTTTTGAATTTCCTTAGACATTTGGCTTTAGACATTCGAGTTATTGAGTCCGTCGTCTGCTCCTCGGCCCGGTCAGGGATGCCACGCCCGAGAGGTTTCTCCTGCCTGCGCACCCCGCGCGGGTGGTTATGGCGTGTTCCCCTGCGGTCGCTTTTTGGCGTCGCGGGTTTCGCAAACTCAACGCCCCGCGCAGCACTCGACGTCGTCAGGGCAGTCACGACCCGCACTGCTCGCGACCGGCCGCCCCAATTCCCGCCGAGACTTCCCCACTGCTTGACACCTCTGTCCAGTCCGCCCCAGGATGGATTGGCCTCAAGCCTGCCCCCATGCCCCGCACCTTGACTACCACCCGCCCGAGCGCCGGAGCCGCCATGCGCGTCTTGTTCTCCCGTGCGACCAATGCCGCTGTCCTCGCCGCCGGCCTGATGTTCTCCGCGAACTCTCTCCCGGCCCAGGAGAAGAAGGAAGAAGGGGGAGCGTCCCCCGTCCGCGGTTCGATCGTCGAAGACCGGGCGGCGGCCAAGCTGCTCGAAGCGGGCGACGCCCGCTTTGAGGCCGAAGAAGTCAAGAAGGCCATCGAAATCTGGCAGTCGGTGGTCGAGCGCTACCCGCGCAGCAAGGTGCGGTACGACGCTCACATGCGGCTGGGGAACTACTTCCTCCAGAAGGAACGGGCGTACGACCGGGCTCGTGTGCAGTTCCAGTCGGTCATCGGCGAAGAGAACCGCAATGAGGAGCAGCGGGCCGAGGCCATGCTGAAGATGGGGGTCTGCTTCTACGAGGCCCGCAACTTCGGCAAGTCGTTCCAGGTGATGCGAGACGTCATCGAGAAGTTCCCCGTCAGCCCGCAGGTCAACGAAGCCTACTACTACATCGGCCTCGGCCACTTCCAGCTCGGCCACTACAGCCGCGCCATCGAGTCGCTCGAGAAGGTCGGCACGGCGATGTCCTCGCAGGACTCGCGGGTCGAAAAGGTTGAAGCCGGCAAGCGGCTGTTCGTGAAAATCGAGGACGCCGATCTCTCGGCCCTCGAGCCCGGTCAGGCGGTGGTCGTCACGTGCGAGTCGAGCAGCGGCGACAAGGAAAAGTTCTCGTGCTATCCGGTCGGACGCAATGTCCGCGTCGTCCTCGGAGCCCTGCCGACGCAGCTCGGCCGCCCCGTCCCCGACAACGGCATCCTCGAAGTCAAAGGGGATGACAAGGTCAAGGTGACGTACAACGACCAGCACACTGCCGACAAGCAGTTCAATCGTCCGGTTCCGCGCGAAGTGACGGTGATCGGCAACGGCATCGTGGCGGTGACCGACGGCGCGTATGGCGAAACGCTGAAGGGGGTGGTGCTCGGCAAGCCGATCAACATTCAGATCACCGATGCCGACCGCGATCGTTCGGACGCGGCCGACAAGATCGAAGCGGTTGTCGAAGTCTATCGTCTGAAGTCGGATCAGGAACTCGAAGACGATCAGGCGAAGCGGGCGTCCCAGAAGGACGCGGCGGCCGGCGCGACGGCGAAGACCGATGGGGAAGAGCCCGAGATCGAGAAGTACAAGCTTGTTGATCGAGTCCCTCTGACGCTGGTCGAAGCCCGTGTGGCGAAGTCGCTGACTTCGGGCGATGCAGCGAAGCTTCCGCCCGTCGATGGCGAGTCGAAGTCGTCGCCCGCTCCGGCGAAAGAGGCGACCAAAGAAGCCGCTCCGAAAGAGGCTGCCGCAGCGGGCGAGCCCGGGGCGAAGGCTGCCGGCGAACCGGGTGCGGCTCCGGCGAAGTCCGAATCAACCTCGACCGAAGCCAAGCCGGATGACGACTCGTTCCACTCGGGCGTGTTCCGGGCGGTCGTCAGCGTGGTGAAGGCGGACGAGGCGGTGGCCGATGACGACACGCTCCAGGCGCTCGTCGGCGACGTCATCCGCATCACCTACCTCGACGAGCTCAACATTGGCGAAGGGGTCCGCACCGTTCAGTCCGAAGTGAAGTGCGTCGAAGGAAACCTGGGGGGCGTCCGCGTCACGCGGGCGGTCATCAGCGACCAGGAACTCCGCATCCAGACCAAGCTCAAGACCGCCAGCGCCCTCACCAACATCGGCAACCGCTACAAGGAATTCGGCCTCAAGTCGAACGCCGATGCGAAGTACGAGCAGGCCCTGACGGTCTGCGAAGAGATCATGCAGGACGCCCAGAAGCTCGGCGGCAATCTCCTCGAAGAGACCTACGTGCAGCTCTGGAAGGTCTACTACGAGATGGACCAGCTCGACCTGGCCGCGGCGATGGCGCAGCGGCTGCAGCGCGAGTTCCCCAACTCGGGCTTCGTCGATGATGCCCTGCTGCAGCTGGCCGACGTCGCCCGCAAGCAGAAGAACCATCAGCGGGCGATCGGCATCTACACCCGCATCGTCAGCATGCAGACGAGCCAGCTGCGCGGCGAGGCCCAGTTCGGCATCGCCCAGTGCTACGAGGACATGGCGGCCGACCTCCCCGAGACGCAGGCAGCCCAGCAGGCCCAGCTCCTCGACCGCTCGTTCCAGGAATACAAGAAGGTCTTCGACAGCTTCCCGCAGAGCGGTCGCGTCGGCGAAGCGGTCGCGAAGATGGCCAACTACTACTACCAGCAGAAGGACTACGCCCGCGCCGTCGACACGTTCGAGACGGTGCTGAGCCAGTATCCCGACGCCAAGTTCCTCGACGTCATCCTGTTCAACTATGGCCGCTGCCTCTATCGCATGAATCGCAAGCCGGACGCCCGGTCGAAGTTCGACCAGCTGATCGGCGAGTTCCCCGAAAGCCCGCTGGCGGCCGACGCGAAGAAGATTTCGGACGCCCTGACGAAGTCGGGCTTCTGATCGTGGGTTTGCCGTGGGATAGGCTTCCAGCCTGTCATTTGAAGACCTGTCAGTCGAAGAAATACCGCGGGATCCACGCCGGGCCTTCGCAAGGCCTCAGACCCGGCCACCCGAAGGTTGATTGAACACAAGCGAATAAACAAAGCGGCGACGAGTCGCCGCACTCCAAAGTGGAGCGACGGAATGTCGAAAGCGATGCGTTGGTCAGCGGCGGCTCTCTGCGTCGGCGCCGTCTTCGGATGGTTCGTCGCCAGCCCTCACGCGCAGGAAAGGCCCGCGGAGAAGCCGGCCGTCGAGCCGACGAAGGTCGATCCTTCCGTCGAGGAAGCGACCAAGCTCGAGGCCGAGCTGACCAAGTACAACGACACGGCCCCCGAGTCGGCCGATGTCATGGTCAAGCTGATCGACCTCTACCACGAGCATGCCCGCGTGTTCGGGCTCATCCGCGTCGGGCAGCGGTTCATCGCCGCTCATCCGCAGGACGCCCGCCATAAGACCGCCATGCTGAAGCTCATGGACGGCCTCGAAGCGACCTCCCGCAACAAGGAGCTGACGGTCGTCTGCCGCCAGTTCCTGGCCAAGTTCGGCGATACGCCCGAAGCGGCCGCCGTCGAGATCCGGCTGGGCAATACGCTCGTCGAGATGAACGACTTCCCCGGCGCGGGCGAGGCGTATCGTGCGGTGTGGAAGCGGAAGCCGGCGGTCGAGAACCGCGACTATGGCGTCAAGGCCATCAGCAACTACGTCCAGTCGGGAGACAAGAACGTCTTTACGCAGGGGGCGGCCCTGGCCGAGGAGATGGTCGAGGTCCTTCCTGCGGGCGAGTTCGCCACGCACGTCGGCTGGCAGGCCATTCATCAATGGCGTCGCGGCTCCGAATGGGCGAAGAGCAATCTGGCCGCCCAGAAGATGTTGAAGAAAGGGATCCCCGCCGATCAGCCCGGGCTGCGTGATCTGCACTACTATATGGCCGAGAACTTCGGCAACCTCGGCCAGCATGCCAATGCGGTCGAGAGCCTGAAGAAGCTGCGGGCCATCAAGGACGACATGCCGTCGCACTACCAGCAGATTCTGCGGATGCACTACATGGGGGCGAAGTCGGCGGAAGTCGCGCCGGTGGTCAACGAGTTCGTGCAGAAGTATCCGGACCGGGCCGAACGGTTCGCTGCCCGCAGCTATCTTGCTCAAGCCCATTTCCGCAGCGAAGAGCGCCCGCAGGCTCTTGCGATTCTTGCCGAGCTTTTGCCGTTCGACGCCACGACCAACAACAACGCGTCCACCTACGTGCAGGCCAATGTGCAAGAGCCGGCGAAGTTCGCCGAGATGGAGCGGGTGCTGACCGACGCCATCGGCCGCAATCCCGCGCACGCCTACTGGCTGCGGTACACGCTCGCGTTCGAACTGCAGCGCGACCGCCTCAAGGACGTCGCGAAGGCCAAGGCGACGCTCCGCGAGCTGATCGCGAAGTCGCCGTCGAACGACACGTACACCACCACCCCGTGCGACTGGCTGCTGACGACGGCCGCGGACGACGCCGAGTTCCAGGCCGACGTGCAGCGGATCCTCGCGTGCCGTCGCGAGAATCTCGACTACGGGAACATCGTCGTCTTCCCGACCAACTGGATCGCCAACAATCGGGCCAACAAGGATCTCAAGACCCGCGTCGCCTACCTTCAGGAAGAGCTGAAGAAGCAGGATGCCGACCCGATCGTGAAGGCGTTCCTCCACATCGGGAACAGCCAGGCGCGGTCCGGAGAGCAGCACCGCGACTTCCTGATGAAGCCCGAGAACTTCTCGAAGCTGAATGACCGGGCCGCGGTCTACGTCGGCCGCATGCAGGGCGAATACTACTGGTATTACGCGGGCAACAAGCAGAAGCAGGCTTCGGGAGCAGTCACGATCGTCGCGAAGCGCGTTCCGACCGACTTCTACGCCGCCTACCACGCTCTGTATACGGCCACCGATTACAACCCGCCCGAAGTCCAGCAGGAAGCGCTGATCCACCTGCTGAAGGTCGAGCCGACGGTCCAGGTGCCCGATTGCTTCTACCGCATGGGGCTCGCGGTCGACCGGAGCGGAAGCGCCGAACTCGGGAAGCAGGTCAACGCCTGGATCCTGAAGAGCCAGCAGAAATTCGGCAAGGACCCGACCTACGCGAGCTTCCTCGGCGACGTCTTCGCCAAGCTCAAGCTTCAGAACGAGGCGGTCGCTTACTGGACGACCTATGCCACATTCAACCCGCTTCACTCGGAGTCCGCGGCGTGTGCGGGTCGTCTGCTGGCGCTCAAGACGGACGCCGAGAAGCCGGCCTACATTCAGGAGCTTCTGAAGAACGACACCGATTACCACGGCCTCTACTCGGAGTGGCTTGCCACGGAGCAATACAAGGCGAACAACCTGGACGCCTGGGAAAAGACGATGCGCGACGCTCGGAAGCGTCAGAACGAACGCCCGTTCCGCCCCTGGACGGCGACCGACAATGTGGCGCAGACGTGGCTGGACACCTGGCGCGCCAAGATGGACGCGACGGAAGCCGATAAGCGTCGCGTCTACCAGCTCGTCGCCGACCTCGATGTGTTGCGGGCCAGCGGCTGTGCCCGGGCGGCGCTCATGGAGATCACGCCGGACGACGGTAAGAACCCGATCGGCCGGCTGCTCGCGTGGCAGTCTCCGCCGCGGTGGATGTACAACGACTCGCACGACTGGGACCGCCTGACCCCCTACGTCCAGTCGGCGCTCGCCCGGAAGGATTACATGGCGGCGGCGACGCTCCTCACGAGCATGCTGTCGAACATCAGCTATGTCGAAGAAGGCCGCAAGAAGTCCGGCCGCGACATGGTCGCCCAGAGCTACGCCCGGGTCGGCGCGGCGGGACTTATCATCGACGAGAAGAGCCCGATCGCTCCGCTCATGCAGGCCGCCCTCTACCTGCGGCTCGGCGATGAAGCCCTCGCGTTCGACACCTATGCGGCGAACAAAGCCCTGTTCGACGAGCATCGCGACGAGGTGCCGCCCGATTTGATTCTCTTCGTCAGCGAGAGCCTCATCGCGGCCGGCGGAGACGAGAACCACAACCGCGTCGAAGACGTCCTGCGGTCGTGGCTGGTGAAGAACGCCGAATCGCAGGTGGTCGAAGACCTGCTCAAGGCCCGCGTCAAGCTGCTGCTCGCCCGCAACTTCTTCAAGGCGCAGCGGTACGACCTCGCCCGCACCGAATTCATGACCGTCATCAATCAGCACCCCAACACCCCGCAAGCCATCGAGGCCGAGTTCGGCATCGGCGAGACGTTCATGGCCCAGAAGGTCTACGACCAGGCCCAGACCGTCTTCGACAAGCTGGCCCAGAGCCGGGAGTCCGAAGTGATCGTGCGGGCCGAGTTCCTGCGGGGCGTGCTGGCCCATCGCCGCGGCGATCGCGACGAAGCTCGCGACATCTTCCGGGCGGTGCTCGACAAGGTGCCGAACATTGAACTGGCTAACCAGGCCCTCTACAACCTGTCGGAAGTCTACGGGGCCGAAGAGCGCTACATCGACCAGCTCAACCTGTTGCGGACGGTCGGACGCCTCGGCCGCGCCAGCAAGCGGTTTCACGCTCCGGGCACGGCCCTGTCGATCGTGGTGCAGGACAGCGACCTCGGCATTTCTCGCGGCCACAACCGCATTCCGGTCCGGGTGACCACCGAGCCGGGCGGCGATTCCGAGATGATCTACCTGACGAGCGGCGGCGCCGGCAAAGGTCTCTTCCGGGCCGACGTCGAAACGCGGCTGGGCGAAGTGACGCCCAACGACCACGTCCTGCAGATCACGGGCAAGGACGTCATCAAGTGCGATTACCCGGACGAGTTCAAGGCCGAGTTCAAGAGCGTTCCGCTCTCGGACGTGGAAATCAAGATCGCCTCGGACGGCAAGTTCGAGATCGCCAGCAGCAAGATCGTCGACAAGCAGGAAGAGTCGTTCAGCGACCAGCTCCGCCGCGAGCAGCTGGATGATCCCGACCGCGATCGCCGCGTCGGCGTCGGACGCCCGGCCGATCAGGTCAAGCCCGGCAACATCGTCTACCTGCGGGTGCAGGACGGCGACCGCGACATGACGAGCGAAGCCGACAAGATCACCGTGAAGCTGGCCGCCGACAGCGGCGACCAGGTGCAGGTGACGCTCCTCGAAACCGGGGCTCACTCGGGCATCTTCGAAGGGACGATCAAGACGGCGGAATTGCCGGCGGGAGCGCTCGCCAGCGACACGTCGATCCAGCACAGCCCGCTGATGGCCATCGACCGCGACCCGGCCAGCTACTGGCTCAGCGAGCCGGACGGCGCGACGCCGAAGTGGCTCTCGGTCGACATGAAGGACCTGAAGCTCGTCTCGCGCGTCCGCATTTTCACCCCGCAACCCGACAAGCACGCGCCGGTGCGCGGGACGATTCTCGGCAGCAACGACGGCCTCTACTGGTTCCGCCTGGCGAGCAACCCGCTCGACGTTCCGGTGCAGCCGGCCTACGCCGAATCGGGCCGCATGACCCGCCGCGTCTATCTGGGCAACTACACGGGAGCGACCGACTGGGCCCAGATTCAGGCCCTCGCCCGTAACGCCAAGCCGCTCACCGAGGAGGAAGCGGACGAGTTGTCGTGGGTCATCCCGCCCGACGCCGACCACCTCAAGCAGCCGCACACCGTGATCTGGAGCGGCAAGTACGTCCAGGAGCGGGCGGGCGCCATCCGCATTCATGTCAACGCCCCGCGGACGGCGATCGTCGTCGACGGGATGCTGGAACTGCCGCTCGGCCCCGGCGGCCGCTTCGCCGACGTCTGGCTCGAGTCGGGCCTGCACGACGTGACGATCATGGCGGCCACCACGACTCCCGATCAGCCGATGGCGGCCCTCGTATCGAAGTCCGATCCGAACCGTGCGCAGATCTTCCTCGAGCCGTTCCGTGCGTCCGACTTCGACCTGGAGACACCCGTCGCCAAGCGGGTCGCCGAGCACAACATCACGAAGGAAGCTCCGAAGGTCAGCGTCGCCGAGAAGTCGTGGGAATTCGCGTTCCCCAGCGTCGAGCTGCGGCACGTGAAGTTCATCATTCACGAGTATCTGGGCGAAGCGGTGGCCATCAACCAGATCCAGATCGCGGGCGAGGAAGAGGACGAAGTCTACGTCCCGACCGAGACCGACGTGCTGGCTCTGTCGAGCAACAACGAGCTGGAAATCGCCGGCGGCGACGTGGTCACCGCGACGTACGCCGACGAGCTGACGCAGGGCGAAGGGGGCCGCAGCCGGCTCCTCACCAGCAAGCTGACCGCCACGTACTTCAACGGCGTGACGACCCCCATCGCCTACGACTTCGTCCGCCAGCCGAACGGAGCGGTCGTCGAGGTCCGCAAGCAGCTGATGCGAATCGATCCAGGCGAGCGGATCATCGTCGAGATCATCGACTTCGACCGCGACGAATCGGACGAGCCGGACACCCTCAAGTTCCAGGTGGCGGTCAACGACGGCGAACCAATCGAGCTGGTGGCGACCGAGACCGAGAAGTACTCGGGCCGGTTCACCAAGGAAGTCGACACGTCCGCGAAGAAGGAGGATGGGAAATTGCAGGTGAAGGCGGGGGACCGCATCTACTGCCGCTACCTCGATTCCCAGAACACCTTCCCCGGGCACTCGGTCCCGCGCGAAGCGGTGATCTATGTCAACGAGCCGACCTCGGGGCAGATTCGCATTTACGAGACGCGGGTGATTCCGGCCCCGGCCGAGTCGAAGGCTCCGCCGCAGATCGTCTATCGCGCTCCGGCCAAGGGGCAGGCGACGACCGGCGTGGCGTTCGAAGCCCCGCTCACCATCGAAGTGATTGACCCGGATGCCGCCAAGGACAGCCGCAGCTCGGTGATCGTCAAGCTGCAGACGTCGGATGGGGCGACGGTCGACGTGAAGTGCGTCGTCTCCGATGCGTTCTCGACGGCGTCGACGCAGTACGGCGGTTACTACAATCCGTATTACGGCTACAACAACGACGTCCGCGCCCTGCAGGAAGGCCGGTTCATCGGCCAGGTCATCATGCAGTTGGGCGGCAAGAACAGCCAGCAGACCGTTCCGCTCACCTCCGAAATGCCCCGCAACCTCATCGGCGGCCCGGCGATGGAAGAGGACGAGCAGAAGTCGGCTCTCGACAAGACGCTGGTCACCAAGGTTCTCAACCTCACCGGCAAGGACACGATCACCGCGGGTTACGCCGACGCCCTGCGTCCCAGGGCCGCGAAAGGGCAGCTCCTCACCGCCAAGGGGCGACTGATTGCCAACGGGCAGCTGGCCTGCACCGACCGCGACTACCAGAAGCCGGTGACGCACCTGCATGTCGGAGAGAAGCTCTTCCTGATGGTCACCGATTACGACGGCGACGCTTCGGACGAGCGTGACACGGTGCAGGTCGAAGTGACGACCGATCGCGGCGAAAAGGAGACGGCGACCCTCGAGGAGACGCTGGCCCACAGTGGCATCTTCACCGGCTCGATCTTCCTCAAGCCGAGCGACATGCCGAAGCCGGGCAACTTCAATCCGGAAGAGCCGGCGGTCGAAGCCTACTTCGGCGACAACCTCACGGTGAAGTACATCGACAAGGCGGCCAGCACGGAGAACGGGACGCTCGAAGTCTCGGTCGACCTGCCGGTCGTCGTCGGCACCGATGGACTGGTGGCCGCCTTCAGCAAGACGTTCAACGACGAGAAACTCGCCGTCGAAACGAAGTTCCACGTCGCCGAAAGCTACTTCGAGCTCTTCAAGAGCCACAAGAAGCTGGGGCGAGACGCGGAGCAGAAGGAAGACCTTGAGGCCGGCCGCCGCGTCCTGCACGAGGTGATGGAAGACTACCCCGACCCGAAGTACGTCCCGCGCATCGCCTATCTGCTGGGGCAGTTCGCCCAGGAACTGGGCCAGCTGGACGAGGCCGTCCAGAGCTACGACATGATCGTGCAGCAGTTCCCGGAGCATCCGCTGGCCGCCGACGCCCAGTACAAGATGGCTCAGGCCTATGAAGAATCGGGGAGCTTCGACCAGGCCCTCGAAGCCTATGTGACGCTGGCCGCCACCTATCCGAAGAGCCCGCTGATTCCGAACGTGATGATCCGCATCAGCGACCACTTCTATAAGGCCGAGAAGTACGAAATCTCGGCCCAGGTGGGCGAAAAGTTCCTCGAGCGGTTCGACACGCACCAGTATGCGTCGCGGATCGCGTTCCGCGTCGGCCAGTGCTACTACAAGTCGAAGAAGTTCCCGAAGGCGGGACAGGCGTTCGATTCGTTCGGCAAGAAGTTCAGCGACGACGCCCTGGCGTCGGACGCCCTCTTCTGGTCGGGCGAAGCGTTCCGCATGGGAAACAACAACGTCGAAGCCTTCCGCCGCTACAACCGCTGCCGCTGGGACTACCCGTCGAGCGAAGCGGCCAAGTACGCCCGCGGCCGACTGGCCCTGCCCGAAATGCTCCAGCAGTTCGAAGCGGAAGCCAACAGCCTCGACAATCAATGAGAGGAGGGTCGAGGGAGGAGTGTCGAGGGTCAAGGGACAGAGACCTTCGCCGGCCTAACTCTGACCAGTTCTCGACCCTAGACCCGAGACCCTAGACCCTAGACACTCGACCCTCGTCCCTAGACCCTCGTCCCTCCCATGACATACGTGATGACGCTGGCCCTGCTGCTCGGGCAGGCCGCAAGCGAACCCCCCGATCCGCTCGGCGCTCCGGGAAAGGGAGCGGCCGCCAAAGCGGCTGACGACCTGCTCAACGAAGGAGCGCCCAAGGCAGCCGCTCCCGTCGGCGAGGGGGGCGTCCCCGGACAGCCGAAAGACTTCAAGCCGGCCGCCCCGCAACCGGCGGCTTCGGGAAATGCTCCCGCGGCAGCGAGTCCCGCCACCGCCGAAACGTCGAGCGAAGGGGCAGAGACGTCTGCCGGAGGAAAATCGTTTGCCGATTGGTGGAAGGACGTTTCCAAGACCGGCGCTCTTGGTCTGATGAATCGCGGCGGGGTCTTCATGTGGCCGATCCTGCTGCTGGGGATCGTCGCGTTCGGCGTGATCATCGAGCGTTATCGCAGCCTGAAGATGCTGACGTCGGATTCGCACGCGGTTCGGTCTCAGGTACGCGATCTGCTGAATGCCGACCGCATCGAGGAGGCCCTTGAACTATGCGACCGCGAGCAGGGGCCCGTTCCGGCGATTCTCGGAACCGGCGTCCGCAAGCTGCTGGTTCTGCGGCGGCTGAATTACGATGCGGGGAGAATCGAAGAGCAGGTCGTGAAGGCGATGGACGATTACGGCGTCCACATCGTCGCCGCCCTGGAAAGGCACTTGCCGACGCTGGCGACCGTTTCGAGCGCCGCTCCGATGCTCGGGTTCCTGGGCACAGTCTCCGGGATGATCACATCCTTCGACGATATCGTCGCGAGCCTGGGGCAGAAGAACATCGTCGAAGCCGCGGCGGCCGGTATCGCCGAAGCGTTGATCACCACGATGGCGGGGCTGGTGGTGGGCATCCCCGCCTATGTCGCGTTCAACTATTTCACGAGCGTCACAAACCGCTTCGTTCTCGACGTGGAGGAATCGTCCACGGAACTGATCGAAGTCGTCACCCTGCAGATGGCGCTCGAGCAGCGCGAGCAGGAAACGGCGACCGTCTGATCCTCCTGGCGAACGATAACCCGACTCATGCCCATCCGCCGCAAGAACAACCTGCTGGTCGAGCCTCCTTCGGCCGCCACCGGCGACATCGCCTTCAACCTGATCGTGTTTTTTCTCGTGTGCGCTTCGGTCCAGCCGGATAGCGGGCGGAAGCAGAATATCCCAAGCAGCGAGACCGTCGACTCGAAGCAGGAGCAGAAGGACGAGAACATCGAGGTCTCGCTTTCGCGGACGACGGTTTCGATCAACGGAGACCCGGTCAAGCAGGACCAGTTCGTCCCGCGGCTGAAGGCCAAGCTGGCCGGCAAGCCGCGGCCCGAAGACCGGGTAGTCGTCGTCAAGAGCAAGCCCGAGACGCCCTACCAGTTCTGGATCGCCGTGACGACCGGCATCGAGGAAGCGGGAGGCGTCGTCACTCTGCAACTCGAAGAAGAACGAACGGTGACGGTGCCGGACTGAAGCGGGGGTGCGAAGGGGTATGAATGGGTGCGAACAGGTGTGAAGCGGCCCGAATAATCCGCTTCTAAGAACTCTGCCCCTGCTGACATCTGCTCCTGCCCCTTCGCGCCTCTTCACACTTTTTCGCACCCCTTCGCACCCTGCCTTTCTGCCTCCCATGAAGATCGCTCGCAAGACAATGAAAGTCGAAGTCCCCAGCATGGCCATGGGGGACATCGCGTTCAATCTGCTGGTTTTCTTTGTGATTCTCGCCCGAGCCCAGGACGACAGCGCCCTGCAATGGACGCCCGCGAAAACCGAGAGGGTGGAGAGTGCGGGGCAGTCGAAGGTCAGCATCGTCCTCGACAAGGATGAGAAGCTCTACGTCAACGGGCAGCCGATCGGTCAGTCGCAACTGGAAGGCATGGTCGAGAAACTGCTGGAGGGCTTGCCCGCGGGCCAGCGGACGGTTCTGCTGAAGATTCACAACCAGGCGCAGGCGAATCGTTTCGAGCCGATTCTGGAAGCGGTCAGCAAGTCGGGGGGCGAACTGGTGCATATTCTGGAAGAGCAGCGGCCCGCTGCGAAACCCTGATTGGGCCGGACGGCTCGGACCTCGCAAGACAGGATTTTCTGACGCTCTGGTGATTCGAGACTTACCATGGAATCTTCGCGAAACCGGCTTTCGGACCGGACGATGAAGCCAATCGGGACATATGCCGTGAATGATCTTTCGAACGTGCGACGGATGAAGGAAGGGACGAAGGCGACGGCCGCGGAGCTCCGCGAGTTTCTCGCGGGCATGCGCGGCCGCAGCCCGCAGGAGATGCTGGGAGCGGTCGCGGCCAGCAGTCTCGTGCAATGCACGGTGGCGGCCACGCTGATCACGGCGGCGTTCTTCGTCGTGTTCACTCTGGGGCCGTACTACCTGCACGGCGCACCGAAGCCGAAAGAGAAACCGGTCGCGGCTGCCGCTCCCGCGGCGGCGCCGGCCGAGCCCGCGAAGACCGAAGCCCCGTCCGCGGCACCGGCCGCGACGAACACAGCCGACGGCAAGTCGAATGTCGAGAAGGCGGCCGAAAAGATGGATCTCATCGAAACCAAGCCGTCCGACCCGAAGAAAAATCCGCTCGACAAGGATCTGGACAACCTGCTCGACGTGAAATGACCTCCGGTTCGCGGCCGTCGACGACGGACGCGAAGACGGGCTCGATTCTCCTCGCCTGAAACCTCTGCCAACCGCTCTCCGTGTCCACTTCCCGCACCCTCCGACGCGCGATTCAGACGTACGCCATCCTCTGGGTGTGCTGTCTGATCGATTGGGTCTGGTTCAGCCGGGCGGATCTCCCGCACTGGCTCGACCTGGTCCGCAACGCTCTGCGCTGGGGAGTCTTCGCGACCTCCGTCCCCCTGTGCGCATTCGCCCTGGTCGCGGCTTTGCGAGGCCGTCGCCAGCCCGCCGCAGTCGATCAGATCTCTGCGCCGGAGCGTCCCGGTACGCCCGCCCCCGCCCTCGCCGCGACGGCTCTCTTTCTCGCGCTGTGGCAATTCGGGGTATTCGCGTTCGACGCATTCGGATTCGACGCATTTCGCGCACAGGTGGCGACCACGGGAACGTGGCTCTCCTTCCTGGTCGGCCTGTGCTGGGTCATCTGGGGGCTGGAAAAGATCTCGGCCCGATATGAGGCGCGGCGCCGCGTCGCGGTCGAGCACGCCGAGCGGGCCGGGAGCCCGCTTCCTCTGAACTGGAATCCTCTCGATACCGGCGCGTGGTACTACCGGCTGGCCCTGGCCGACTGGTTCAACCCGCGCCGCTTCAACGCCATTCTCCGCGAGCTTCGCGCCCCGCAATCGAGCCACTATGGCGATGATCGCCGCAAGCTCAACCAGTCGGTCGCCGGGTTCTGCAGCTACACGCTGGCGTTCTATCTCGCGTTCCTGCTGATGACGCAGGTCGGCGGTTGCAGTGAATCATTCGAACTCCCCGCGGGGGGGGGCGAACAGGCGCAGATCGCCCAGCAGGTCAAAGTGCAGAAGGTGATCAAGAAGAAGTTCGTCGTCAATCCGTTCAGCGCCATCAAGTTCAAGGTCCCGCCGATCGACGACATCAAGTTGCAGCTGACCGAGATCACGAAGCACGCTTACGCCTTCGGGTATGGCGAGGGGGCCGGGGCGGGGTATGCCGGCGGGACGAATCGCGGGAAGGTGCGGTTCGTGCGGCTGGAGTACGTGGGGGGAGACTGGAACCAGGACTTCGGCGTCGGGGCCGACCTCAACATGCTGATCGAATACGGCATCCGCACGAAGCAGCCGGTGCACGGCGAGACCGAATCGCGCACGATCGCCGAGATCGGGGCGGTGCCGCTGGGGAAGGGGCCGGCCTTCGTCTTCATGACGGGTCAGCGGAACATCTCGCTCTCGGCCGCCGAGGTGAAGATGCTCCGGACCTATGTGACGGAAAAGCACGGGATGATTTTCTGTGACAACGGAGGCAGCGCCCACTTCCACAACCAGTTCTTCGCCATGATGAACCAGGTGCTGCCGAACGTCCGGCCGGTCACGATTCCGCTGGACGACGTCATTCACAAGATTCCTTACCAGATCCCCTTCCTGCCCTACGTCGCCCCCCACGGCGGGCGCGACGCTTACGGTTGGAAAATCGATGGACGCTGGGTGGCCTACTACCATCCCGGCGATATTGGCGACGCCTGGTCCGACGGCCACTCCGGCGTGAAGGCTGAAGTGTGGGAAGCCTGCTTCCAGCTCGGGGTGAACGTCATGCAGTATGCCAACGCGGAGTACTCGAAGTGGCTCCTCGCGCAACAGGAGAAGAAGAAATGAAGACGGAAGCAGGGACTGCGGCGACGACCGCCCAGCCAGGTCGATTCCGGACGAGTCGGATCGGCATCGCGTTGGCGGCGCTGGCTGCGTTCGCCGCGTTGACATCCGCGGCAGAGGCCCAGAACCTCGACGAGATGACGCTCGACCGCTGGAAGAAGCTGCGCGAGACCGAGCGGTATCAGCTGAAGATCGCCGACGACTTCTACATCAAGCAGCAGTGGAAGATCGCCGCGGCCGAATACGAGAAGTTCCAGTCGCTTTACGAGAAGAGCGAAGGGGCGTCGTATGCCCAGTTGCGGTGGGCGAACTGCCAGGTGCGATTGAAGAAGGTCAACACGGCGATCAGTGACGGCTACCAGACGACGATTGACTACTGGCCCGATTCGCCCGAGGCGATTGCGTCCGCGTTCTATATCGGCCGGAGCTACAAGGACACCGGCGAGCTGAAGAAGGCGAAGAAGGCCTATCAGGAGGTGCTGAAGAAGCATCCCGATCACCTCGTCGCCGTGTATAGCGCGGCCGACATGATCGAGATCGCGCAGCAGGAGAACGACGCGCCGACGCAGGTCGCGATGTGGAAGAAGCTGACGTTCGACACGAAGCGCACCCCCTGGTCGCGCTCCGCGTGCGAGAAGGCGTCGCGGGAACTGGCCGCGCACATGTTCGCGCAGGTGAACGTCGACGAGGCGGTGAAGGCGTTGGAGACGACATATACGAAGCCCGAGCAGGTTCCGCCGCAGATCGTCGCGCTCGCCAGCGGGCCGATCGCGCAGATGGTGGCCGATTCGAAGAGCCAGGCGAAGGGGGAGAAGCTCGCCGACAGCTGCATCGCGTGGCTGAAGTCTCACACGCCCGACGACAAGTCGACACCCGAGAAGAAGGCGATCGCCGAACAGTCATGGTTCTGCGTGGCCGATATCGAGTCGGCCGCCAAGCGCGACGCGAAGGTTCTGGAGACCTACGCGACCGCGCTCAAGGTCTTCGGAGAGGATGATGCGATCCTCGGACGCCAGGCCAACTGGTACAAGACCCGCGGCAAGTGGGACGACGCCCGCAAGACCTACAACCGCTACAAGAACCAGGTCGACGGCCAGGCCGAAATCGCCCAGAGCTGGTATCAGGAAAACCAGTTCGAGAAGGCGGCGAACGCTTATCGCCAGGTGCTTGCCCTCGATCCGCAGAACCCGATCAAGTGGAAGCCGTCGATCGCCTACTGCTATCGCCGGGCGGGGAAGACGGACGATTCGGTCGCCGCGTATGACGAGCTGGTCGTCGACGACAAGGCGAGCCCGGACCGCTGGCAGGTCGAAGCGGCCCACACCTACCGCGAGCATGGCAAGTACAAGGAAGCGATCGCCCGGTATCGCCTCTGCAATCCCAGCGGGAACTGCTATCACTGGATGGCGATCTGCCACCGGGCCCTGAAGGAATACGGCGAGGCGATCGGGCTCTACAACCAGAGCATCGGCGCGTTCCCCGATTCGGCCCCCAGCTCGATGTACCAGAAGGGTCTGACCTACGAAGAGCAGGGAAAGAAGGAACTGGCGATTAAGACGCTGCAGCAGGTCTGCAAGCAGTTCCCGAAGGACAGCCATGCGAGCGTGGCCCACGCCCGCCTGCAGGACGTCTTCAAGGTCACGGTGACGCTGGGGGGCGACAAGACCGACCAGTGACGGCAGGTCGAGAAGGTCGAAATCCGAAAACTCAATGTCTAAGGAAACGTCAAAAGGTCAAAAACTCAAAGGGCTGAATCGCAGGCCTTTTTGCCATTTCGGTTTTTGACTTTCCTTAGACATTTGAATTTCGACGTTCGGATTTCGTCGTCACTCAGTCGTTCGCCGACGGAGCGTCGTCAACCACCTGCCCCAGCCGCACCTGCGCTTCACGGAGCGGGGCGAGCATCTGCGACATCGATTGCCACCGCTCGCGCGGATTCGACGCGAGCCCCTTCATGATCGCGTCGGCCACCTGGTCGTCGATGCCTTTGGCGTACTGGCGGATGTCGTCGGGCGGGGTATTGATGTGCTGCAGGGCCGCTTCGAGCGAGGCCGCCGTCTGCGGCCAGGGGTATCGCTTCGTGAACATCTCATAGCCGGTCACGGCGAACGAGTAGATGTCGATCCGCTGGTCGGTCGGCTGCCGCTTGATGAGTTCGGGGGCCATGTAGTTGGCCGTCCCGGTGCGGTTGCCGGGCTTGCGGAACTCGGGGGTGTTGGGGACGACCAGCCCGAAGTCGATCAGCCGGATGCGGTTCTCGCCGTCGAGGACGACGTTCCGCGGGCAGATGTCGCGGTGGATCCAGTTGGCCTGGTGGAAGTATTCGATCGCCAGCCCGAGTTCGACGAGGAACCGAACGCAGTTCTTCTTCATGAGGTCGTTCTGGACCTCGATGAGGAAGCTGAGGGCGACCCCTTCGAGAAACTCCATGACGAGGAACTGCTCGCCTTCGAGCGTGTAGCCGTACTCGTAGGTTTTGACGATGTGCGGGTGCTTGAGGGTGAGGGCGATCTCCCCCTCGGACGGTTTTTTCATTTCCTCGGTGAAGCGGGCCTCGAACTTTTTGGTCTTTTCGAGGTCGAGGACTTTCACGGCGACGATGCGGCCGCTGGCCGAGTCGCGGGCCTTCCAGACCTTCGACATACTTCCCTGGCCGACGCGGGCGACGAGGTCGAACCGCTTCGTCAGATCGATTTTCTGGATTTTCTTTTTTTTGGCGAAGAGCTTTTTGAAGAAGTTCATGGACGCCGCGCGAGTTCGAGCGCCGAGAGACATCGACCGCAAGCCCGCCCGGGTCGATCACACTGGCTGAAAGGATTAACGATTTTCTGCGACGGGAATCAATCTGCGAGTCGAATCGGCACACGCCGCAGAGCTGCGGCGAAGAATCGGCAAATCCACCGGTTTCAATGGTCGACGGTTGTTCGTCGTTCTGCTTTCTCGAAGTCGTTCAACGGTTGCTGCAATAGTCGATCAGACGGGCAATTTCCGTCCGCAGTTCGCTCCGAGGGACGATGCGGTCGATGAAACCGTGTTCCAGCAGGAATTCGCTCGTCTGGAACCCTTTTGGAAGGGTCGCCTTCACCGTCGCCTGGACGACGCGCGGCCCCGCAAATCCGATTAGCGCGTTCGGTTCGGCCAGGATGACGTCTCCCAGCGAGGCGAAGCTGGCCGCCACGCCCCCCATCGTCGGATTGGTGAGGACGGAGATGAACAGCCCCCCCGCTTCATGATACCGCCCGAGGGCCGCAGAGACTTTGCCCATCTGCATCAGCGAGAGAATTCCCTCGTGCATGCGGGCTCCGCCCCCCGACCCGCTGACGATCACCAGCGGGAGGTTCATCTCGGTGGCGTGTTCGACGGCCCGAGTCAGTTTTTCGCCGACGACCGAGCCCATGCTCCCCATGATGAAGGACGAGTCGGTCAGGGCGAACACCAGCGGACGGCCGCGGAGGTAACCGCGTCCCGCCACGCACGCCTCGCGCATTCCCGTGCGGGCCTGCTCTTCTTTCAATCGCGTCTTGTAGGGCTTCTTGTCGGCGAACCCGAGAGGGTCGAGCGGCATCAGCTCGGTGAACCACTCTTCGAAGCTGTCCTGGTCGAGGAGCTGCTTGATGCGGGTGTCGGCCGAGACGTAAAAGTGGTATCCGCACTGCGGGCAGACGCCGAGAGCATCAACGACCGTCTTGCGGAAGATCGTTTCCTTGCAGCCATCGCAGCGAAGCCACAACCCTTCGGGGACGCCGCGCTTGCGGGGGCGCGAGGGGTCTTCGCCGGGGGGGCTGGCGGGTTCACCCGCGTTGCCGGCAGCGGGGGGAATTCCGGGAACATCGGGGTTGGAAGCGACCGCATCCCGGTTCTGGTCATCTGCAATCGAACTCATGAATCCTCGCCCGGGCAACGCCACACCGCCGACGCACTATCACAGCCCTCTCACGGCGTGCCGCACCGGCCCGCCGACGTCTTCTGAGAATATCAGCCGAAGCGGGGATTCCGCCACTAAGAGAGGGCCGGTCGGGCTTTGCAGTCTTGCCACATTACGCCGCCGACCGGCAGGATTTCTTCCTGCACGGTGCGGTAGGATTGGGGCGAGGAGTTTGACATGCATGCCGAACTGCATCGCCATTTCAAGAATGTCCTGGAATGTCCCCGGGCCTTTTTCTTTCCGGTGACGCCTGAACTGCTGATCGCCAATATCGAATCCTACTGGGCCGGATTCGAGGCGGGCGCCTACGGAGAACTCCAAAGCTATTGGCGGTTCAATTCCTGGCTTGCCGCACGTCTGGGTGTCCCTCCGAATCACGCCTGGCGCGTGTTCCTGCGCCGCGACTGGGAAAAGCGTGGGCTCACGCTGGAAGAAGCCGTCGCCGATTTTCGGCTGCTGATTCATGAGTTTTCGGGACAGGACGAAACGGGCTCTAGCGGATGAATCCGCTTCCGGCATCGAAGCAGGCGGCATGAGGCATCGCCGGCCCCAACGACGCTCCTTTGCCTTTCTTTGCGCCCTTCACGCCTTTGCGATAACATGCCTTTCCCCCTTTGATGAAAGGCTCGCTCGCATGCCGACCTCCATTGATCTCGCCGTTGCCGACCGTGTGGCCCGGGTCACTTTCCGGACCGACAACGGGGTCCATATTCTCTCGGCCGAGACGCGCGAACGTCTCGGCGAAGTGATCGGCGAGCTCGAGCGGATGCGCGACCTGCGGGTCGTCGTCTTCCAGTCGGAAGGGCGGACGTTCATTGCGGGGGCCGATATTCACGAACTGCGGGCCCTGACGCCGGAGACGGCGTTGCAGGTCGCCCGGCAGGGCCAGGGATTGATGCAGCGCGTCGCGGCGCTCGATGCAGTGACGATCGTGGCCATCCATGCCGCGTGTGCCGGAGGCGGATGCGAACTGTCGCTGGCGTGCGACCTGCGGCTGGCGGCGGCCTCCGCGCGCATCGGTCTTCCCGAGACGTCGCTCGGCCTTCTGCCGGGTTGGGGCGGAACGGTGCAGACGGTGCGGCTCTTCGGATCGGCCCTGGCACGGCGGCTGATTCTGACGGGAGAGTTGCTGACGGCCGACGAGGCGCTGCGCGTGGGCCTTGTCGATTCGCTGACGCCTGACGAGGGATTCCGCGCGGCGGTCGATGCGCGGGTTGCGCAGATCCTCACGCGCGGTCCTTCGGCCCATCGGATGGTCAAGCATCTGGTGCGGCGCTTTGAGGGGTTGGACATCGACGCGGAGCTGACGGCGGAAGCGGTTGCCTTTGCGGACTGCTACCGAGCCCCCGAAGCGGCTGAAGGCACGACGGCGTTTCTTGAGAAGCGGCCGCCGAAGTTCTGACGGTTTGAGAGGCCACGCCTGGGGCCGACCCACGAGGGGGTGCAGTCAGTTCTCGTTGTTTTTTCGGGACGCTCGTCGCTATTTACGCCGAAGGCGTTGCACTCCGAAGCCCAGGGTCGCGAGGCTTGGCGAGCGCACCCTGGGTTCCGGTTGGTGAAATGCCGGGTACCCCAACGGGGTTCGACAATTCGCGTCCACTGCCAGAACCGGTCCCGGCTTGTCGAACCCCGTTGGGGTTCGTGGTTGTATTTCTCAACAACCCAGGGTGCGCTCACGCCGTTCGCGACCCTGGGCGGTGGAGTACAACGCCTTCGGCGTAGAGGTCTCTTGGTGAACGAAACCCTCACGCGACGTCTCGGAGCCCGCATCGGCCAGTTCTGCAGAAATCTGCTCCCAAGCCCCTGTCGAGGTTTTGCGTTGAATCGGCTTCCGCTGCTTGCCGAGTCGGGATACGTTGTTGCGGTCCCCAGTCCTTCCGGACTCTCGGAGCCGCGCCATGTCCCGTCCGTCGCTTGCGGGTCTGCTGCTGGTCGTCCTCGCCGCATGTTCGCCGTGCATGTGCGCGGCCGAAGATTCTTCGGACACGAAATCCATTGCCGCCGCATTGAAGTCGCTGGCGGATGATTCGCGGGTGCTGGGCAAGGATGACGCTTCCCGCACCGGCGCCCAGCGCATGCTGAGCGATGATCTTCGGGCTCGCCGCGCCGAAGCCAATCGCCGCGATCGCGACGCCTGGCGAAAGATCACATCTCGTGAGGAATGGGAGAAGTTCCGTGATGAGCGGATCGCGGCGCTGCGGCGTTCGCTGGGAGCCGACGGGCCGCGGGGCGAGCTGAAACTGCGGTCGCTCAGGACGATCGAGGGGGACGGCTTCCGCATCGAGAACGTCGTGTTCGAGAGTCGCCCGGGCGTCACTGTCACGGCCAACCTCTATTCGCCGGCGAAGCCGACCGATTCGATGCCCGGTATGCTCCTCTGCCACAGCCACCACCGCCCGAAGATCGACGGCGAGTTGCAGGACATGGGCATGATCTTTGCCCGCGCCGGATGCCTGGTTCTGGTCATGGATCAACTGGGGCACGGCGAGCGCCGGCAACATCCCTTTGCGACGGAGAAAGATTTCGACGGACCATTCCGTCCGAGCCGCCAGGACTACTTCTTCCGCTACAACGTCGGCATGCAGCTGCACCTCGTGGGAGAGAGCCTGATCGGCTGGATGGCCCACGACCTGAGTCGCGGCGTCGACGTGCTGCTTGCGCGTCCGGGAATCGATCCGAAGCGGATCATCCTGATGGGTGCGGTGGCCGGCGGCGGCGACCCCGCCGCGGTGGCGGCGGCGCTTGACCCACGGATTGCGGTGGCCGTGCCGTTCAACTTCGGCGGACCGCAACCCGAGAACACCTATCCGCTGCCCGACGATGCAGAAGAGAGCTTCAACATGTTCGGCGGCGGAAGCTGGGAGTCGACCCGCAACCTGCGCCGGTCGATCGGCGACGGCTTTCCCCCGTGGGTGATCGTTGGATCGCTCGCGCCGCGCGGCCTGATCTACGCCCACGAATTCAGCTGGGACCGCGAGCGCGACCCGGTGTGGAAGCGGCTCGAAACGATCTTCGGCTGGTACGACGCCCGCGACCGCCTTTGCTTCACGCACGGCTATGGGAGAGTGACGCTCTCGTCCAACGAAGCGTCGCACTGCAACCACATCGGGGCCGTCCATCGGAAGCTGATCTATCCGACGCTTGAAAAATGGTTCGGCATTCCAGCTCCGAAAGACGAGTATCGCGATCGTCGAGAGGCTTCCGAGTTGCTGTGTCTGCCGTCGCCGGGAGGCGCCGAGGTGGCCATGCCGCTGCTGCATTCCGTGCTGCGGCTGGGCGTGACAGACCGCGAAGCGGAACGCGCACGTGCGGAGACCGCGGCAACGGTTGAGGAGCGAACCGCGCGGATGCGAAAGGAGTGGTCCGGCCTTCTCGGCGACGTCAGCGCGGCGCCGGATGCGCAGGCGACGGCAGCCGCCGCTGCACAGGAGGCCGCGCCATTCTCCATGGAACGTCTGGTCGTGAAGACGGAACGCGAGATCGTGGTGCCGATACTGCTGATGACGCCGCATTCCGCGCTGAAGGAGACGGAATCCAGGGCCGGAAAGCGGCCGCTCGTGGTCGGCGTGGCTCAGGCTGGAAAGTCGACGTTCCTCCGCGAGCGAGCCGATCGCCTGACGGAACTGCTGAAGGCGGGAATTGCGATCGCACTCATTGATGTCCGAGGAACGGGCGAAACCGCCGTCGGCAGCGACCGTGCCCGCAACAGTGCTGCGACCAGCCTCTCGTCCTCAGAACTGATGCATGGCGGAACGCTGGTAGGGGCACAACTTCGCGATCTGCGGACGGCACTGGCGACGCTACGGAAGCGGAAGAATGTCGATCCGTCACGCATCGCGCTCTGGGGAGATTCCTTTGCCCCGCTCAATGATCGCGAGGTCCGTGTTCCGCTCGACGCCGAGAAGCAGCCGCGCCTGGCGGAGCCGCTCGGGCATCTGCTGGCGTTGCTCGGAGGGTTGTACGAGCCGGAACTCGCCGCAGTCGTTTCGGCGCGCGGCGGGCTGGCCTCCCTGGCTTCGTTGCTCGAGAGCCCTTTTCCCTGCATCCCGCACGATGCGCTCATCCCAGGCGCATTGCTGATGGGTGATCTCGACGACTTGAGCGCCGCCATCGTCCCCCGGCCAATGTGGATTGGGGGATTGGTCGATCAGCACAATCACCCTGCCGAGACGCCGGGTCAGGAAGGCCAGCGTTCGCTGCTTCCCCGCACGGTCAAGGCGTCTCGGGCAGCAGCTTCAACGAACTTCGTGATCCGTCCCGACGATCAGCCCGGCCCCGATTTGACGGCCTGGCTGATCGAGCGGTTGAAGTGAAGCGCGCGATCGCTCACGGATTCGCACGAGACGTGATTGTGCCACACTTCAAGGATCCGAAAAACGAACAAAGGTGGGCCGAAACCAACAGTTCCGACCCACCTCTGAAGGGGACGCCGCCTCATGGATCGAGAGCCAGTCGCCCGCGTTCTTCCACGATTTCTTCCCAATTCCTGACGGATCAGTAGCTCCAGGAATTGTAATACCCGTAGGTGTACGGCTGGGTGTAGTAGTAACCCGGCGTGTAGCCGTAGGTCCCGTACGAGTAGTACCTCGGGCTGGAGTACCACGAGCGATATGGTGAATAGGAGCCGTAGTAGCCGCGGTGGTGATGATGATGGTGGTGCCGGTGGCTTCCGCGATAGTGTCGATAGTGGCCGTGCGAATGGCCGCGATGGCGGCCCCAGTGCGGCCTTGCATCCGCGGAATCGGGCACTGCGGCGACGAGTCCGAACACGATCGAAAGACCAATGAGAAGTTTCGATGCCAGTTTCATCTCTGTTTTTCTCCTTGCGTGGACCGGCGTCCGGCACAGTGAGTTGCGTGGCCTCCGAAGTCTTCCGCCGTGGACGGGTTCGATCCAAAAGCACACCGACCGTTCGCCATGCAAAATTGATATTTCCTCTTCCTTGTAGGGGAGCATGGGGCGTGCCGCGCGGGAGAGAATCCATAACTTTCGACGGGGGTTGTGGATGCAGCCTCGCTGGGAAGTCGGAAGTCACGTCGTGAACGGTCAATGCTCCCGCATTCTGGAAAGCGGGGGACCATCGATGTCATGAGCATGTCTTGATGCTGAGATCGTTTTGAACGCGGTCGCAGCCTTTTACCGGGGGTCGACATACAGAATGCCATGCCGGAACATCGCCTAGCGGTCGATGTCATAAGTTTCAGGAGGATTCAGAGATCCCGAATGACCAGACGAATGACCAGAAAGGGGTGGCTGGGGTCGAGGCTTTGCGAGCCCCCAGCGGATGACGCGTCAAGCTGGGGGCTCCCTTCGGTCGACCCCAGCCACCCTACCGCTTCGCTATGAACTGCGGGCAGGGACATGGCGAGGGAATCCGCGCGGCGTACGAGTCCCTGGGTTGGCAGGCTCAACCGTTGGCGGGGTCGCATCTTTCGGGGGCGTCCGCTACACTTCGACCCACCACTTCGGGAGGCTGGGATAAATTCTCGCCCTTCTTCCGAGAAATCCCGAGACACGTCCAAGCTCACTGTGTCCCGGCAGGCGTCCTCGACGCCCGCACGGCCGAACACGTTTTTTCTGGCCCAAGGCCGCTGTGGTCGAGGGCGACTCCTTCTTTTTCCGGATCTGGTTCGAGTGTTCCGTCGCGCTTCTGCCATCCCTTCTTTGGATTGCAGCGTTCGTGCTGTCGCCTGTGCGCGGGCCGAACGAATGGAGAGCGCCTCGCCCCCCCGCCCGGCAATTCGTGACCGATTTCTCCCCGCCCTCCCGGTGATTCGCACCGTCGGCGTCGAAAATCCGTTGCGGTCCATGCCTCGGCAGGAATCGGCTATCCCGCTCTCCGGCTCGACGCCTGAATCTGCTTCCCCGACTGCCTTCGCCAGCAAGCCCGTCCCGCGTCCCGTCACGGCACGCCTCCTCTTCCAACCGTCCCGGTTGCCCGCACGCTCCTCAAGCCTGCCTCAAGGTTCCTTCCCGGGACCTGCAACCCACCCATCGAACCATAAGGTCGATGGGTCTGCATTTGTTCCGCCTGGCCCGAGGGGGCCTGCCGCAACGATATGCCAATCTGGAAGCACGGCCCCCGCCCACGTCGCCCGCTGGACCCCGGCCGAGAACCGCCGCACATCGTCCGGTTCTCATTGCGCGTTGTCAGCCCGGGGAAGCCTCTCGGTCCTGCCGGAGCGACGAAAGGCGACCGATGAAAAAGGAAATGCTGATCAACGTCCTCCAGCAAGAGGAAAGCCGCATCGCGATTCTTGAGGACGGCGTCCTCGAGGAACTCTATGTCGAGCGGCACAGCGCCGAAAACTACGTCGGGAACATCTACAAAGGCAAAGTCGTCAACATCGAGCCGAGCATTCAGGCGGCGTTCGTTGACTTCGGCGTCGGCCGCAACGGCTTCCTGCACATCAGCGACGTCGAGTATCAGTACTACAAGCATCTGCTCCCGAACGGCCGCCCCGAGCGCGGCGGGGACGATGAGGACGACGAGTTCGATGACGAACCGCGCGGGCGTCGGGGTGGCGGGCGCGGCGGTCCGCGCCGCGTCAACGAGCGCAGCGCCCGCAACAAGCCGCCGATCCAGGAAGTCTTCCAGCGCGGCAGCGAAGTCCTCGTTCAGGTCATCAAGGAAGGGCTCGGCTCGAAGGGCCCGACCCTCAGCACCTACATCAGCATTCCGGGACGCTACCTCGTCCTGATGCCTGGCCTGCAGCGCGTCGGCGTGAGCCGCAAGATCGCCGACGATGACGCCCGTCGCAAGCTGCGCGATGCCCTGCACGACCTGAATCCCCCTCCGGGGCTCGGGTTCATCATCCGCACCGCCGGTCTCGACCGCACCAAGTCCGACCTGCAGCGCGACCTCAACTACCTGATGCGGCTGTGGCATCTGGTCGTTCGGCGGATCAAGAAGTATCCGGGGCCGATCGACATCTACGAAGAAAGCGACATGATCATCCGGACGATCCGGGACATCTACAACGGAGAGATCGATTCGGTGCTGATCGACGAACCGAAGGCCTACGAGCGGGCCGTCGAGTTCATGAAGATCGTGATGCCCAAGCACGTCGACCGCATCAAGCTGTACGACGGCAAGGAGCCCCTCTTCCACAAGTTCAAGATCGAGGAAGAGATCGCGAAGATCCAGAACCGCCACGTTCCGCTCAAGGGGGGCGGGTCGATCGTCATCGATCAGACCGAGGCCCTCGTGGCGATCGACGTCAACAGCGGGAACTTCCGCGTTGACGACGATGCCGAGGAGACGTCGTACCAGGTCAACCTGCGGGCGGCCGAAGAGATCAGCCGGCAGATCCGCCTGCGCGATCTCGGCGGCGTGATCGTGAACGACTTCATCGACATGCGCGAAGAGCGGCACCGTCGGGGGGTCGAGAAGGCGCTGCGCGATGCGGTGCGTCGCGATCGGGCCCGGACGAAGATCCTGCGGATCAGCCCGTTCGGCCTGATTGAGATGACCCGCCAGCGGATCCGACCGTCGTTGCGGCGGAGCGTCTACGAGAACTGCCCGTGCTGCAGCGGCATGGCGCAGGTCAAGACGGCCGAAAGCATGGCCATTGAGGTGATGCGGACGCTGATGAACGTCGCCAACCGCGGCGGGATTCAGAAGATCAGCATTGAGGTGCACGACCGGGTGGCCGCCTTCCTTAATAACCGTAAGCGCAAGGACGTCACGGGGTTGGAAGACAGCTACAACGTCCACATCGCGATCCTGTCGCGGCCGGACGTGAGTCCTGAGCACATGATCATTCGCTGCACGGACGAAGGGGGGGCCGAGCTCCGAATTCCGACATCGGCAGACTCGAAATCCAAGTGAGGAGTCTTTATACTTCCGGGCTTCCCAAAAATGGGGTCGGATGAGAGAGGGTTCAGGGATCGGGAATCAGGATCCAGGGAAAACCTGGATTCTGGAGGGACCGTCCCATGCATTATTGTCTGGTCTTCCCTGAATCCTGACTCCTGAATCCTGACCCCTTGCTTCGCCGAGGTTTTGCCATGTTTGCCGTGATTGCCGATGGTGGTCGCCAATATCGCGTTCAGCCGGGCGATGTGTTGAGCGTCGACTACCGCGAAGAGTTGAAGGACGGGGGCGTTCTGACGTTCGACCAGGTTCTGCTGGCGAACGGCGGAGGCGCCAGCACCATCGGCGCGCCGGTGATCGGCGGAGCGACGGTGACGGCCGAAGTCATCACCGGGCTCGAAAAGGGCATCAAGCTCGACATCCGGAAGTTCCGCCGCCGCAAGAACTATCGCCGCAAGACCGGTCACCGCCAGAAGTACACGCGGGTGAAGATCACCGGAATCGACGTTCCGGGTCTCGAGATCCGCGAGACGGCGCCGGCCGCCAAGAGCTGAGTCGTCCGTCGCGAAAGGCGTGTCCGCACATCGCTTCGATGAGGACACCTGAGTTGTAGACAAAAACGGGAGCCACGAGCGAGTTCGCTGGTGGCTTCCGTTTTTGTGCGCCGTCGAAAAGGAAAAAGCCGCCGGGCGGTTTCCCGCGCCGGCGGCTCTTCTGCGATCGGCTGAAGGTCACGGCTCCGAGGAACCGTGCAGAACGCCGATCGTCGTGTATTCCTTGCTGCGAGTCGAGGCGGCCGAAGCCTTCCTCACACCCACAGTCTGACAGGAACATTCATCGGCCAGTCAGGCCCGGTCTCAGTAGGTAATTACGAGATCGGTGGTGAAGAGGAACTGGTGCCCCTTCGTTCCGATCGGAGTGCCACCCGCCGGATTATCGGCAAGGTCGAACGGACGATTTCCGCTCTTGGACGCCCAGTCGTAGCGGCACTCGGGCCGCAGCACGACGCAATCCATCATCTTCCAGTTGAGGCCGAGGGAGACTGTGTGGTAATCGGCCCCTTCTCCATCGCGGAGAACCCGGAATCCATCGTCATCGCGGAACCATTCATAGCGACCGCCGGCCTTCAGCTGTTCGTTGATCTGGTAGTACAGATTGTTGTTGACCCCGTACCATTCCGCCTTTTGGAACGTGCCGTCCGGGCGGGCCACCGCATTCTGTTGAGCGCCCCGGTCGTGCTGGATGATCCAGGTCCACTTTTCGGTCAGGTGCTGCGTCAGCGTGATGGTGTAGAGCGTACGGTCGCCTCGACGGTCGCTCGTGCCGTCAAACACCAGACGCTCTTCCCCATGAATGACTTCGACAGCGAGCGCTGTTCCGGTGTCCTTGTTCGTGTAGTTCACGCCGCCGATGTACGACTTGGTGTCGTTGGTGTCATCGGAGTTGTCCCAGCCCTGGACAATGCCGTTGTTCAACGACCAGTTGTCGTTGAGCTTGTAGTTCCAGAGGATACCGGTATGAGTGAACGGTTCGCCGTATTGGAACGCGTAGGAATGTGTCGCGAAGAAGTTCTGCGGGTCGGCGACGACGTCGAATCCCAGAATCGTATAGAAGTGCCCGATCTTCACCGAGCTGTTGTAGCCCGCGATCTCGGCATAACCCTGAGGCAGCGCGAAACCGTGCAGACGGCCGTTATCGGGGCCGAAGACGGTTCGGTTCGGTCCGTCCTGCCGATTCCACCGATGCGTTCCGTCCTGTTCCAGTTCCAGGCCGCGTGACGTGGTGAAGAAGTAGTCGGAGCCGTACAGAGCATCGACGCGTCCGCCGAACTGCAGCTCATCCTTCGTCTGATCCAGGATTCTTTCGAAAATCAGATAAACCTGATTGAGCTGGTATTCATTGGCGCGGTCCGTGAAGGAAACCGGCCCGTTGGTGCGCGTATCGGGGCGATCCGGGTTGAAGGTGAAACTCTGGCCGACCCAGCCGTGCAGTTTGAGCCCGTGATCGTCCAGGTAGTTGTGTCCGTTCCGATCGTCGAAAAGCCGCTGAAGAAGGTCGCACGGGGGAACTTCGATCGACTTCTGAGCTTCGTCCGTATCGACGACATCTCGCCCTTCCTCTCTGGAAGGGGGCGGTTCGAGCCCGGCAGGGACCCCGGGACTGGTCTGGCTGGCGGCCGGTTCACCGGCGGGTGCAGGCGGGACATCCGTCTTCTGTGCGACGCGATCCGGCGGATGCACAGCGCGCCCACCTTGTGCGAATGCCGAGAGGCCGCCTCCCAGGCAGCTCATCAGCACTCCCGCAGCCGCCGCTCCCCGCAGCGCGCCGGACCAGTTGAACTTCGGCATGACTCGCTCCTGCATCGTCCCGAAAGGACGGGCTTCGAATCCTTGAATCCCACGCGGGCGACGAGGACTGTCTTGTCGCCGATTCAATCGCTTCAACCTGCCGGAAATCCCCGCAAACGGTCCCTGGTCCGACTCAAATCGCCTCGCTCGACCGCCATTCCGGCGTCGATTGCTGTCAGAACCGCTGCGGCCCGCGAGATGAGCGCAATCGAGGGCCGCGGTCTATCCGGAAACATCGGCAGAAGGCTCAGTCTTGTGCATCGCAAAAGATTGAACCGGCTCGCCTTGCGCCGTGGGAAAAACCGGAATGACCCGAAGCTTCCCCCTGCCTTGTGCAAAATGACGCAGGGTGTGCGGATTCGCAAAAGTCTGCGGAGGGATTCCCATGCAGGGACGCCTCAAGAGTGAGCGAGCGGCCGCCGCAGTCCAACCCGCCAACCACTCGGCCTAACGCGGACGCCCGCTTGAACAGGAACAAATGCCGCATCTGCCAAATTCCAGGGCACTCCCACAGGAATGTTAATCTGTAACGCCTCTTCCTGACGGCGACCGCTCAACGCAAAATCTTTCGCACCCTCTGCGCGGAAAGTGAAACCGCAACGAGTGCCGCCCCGCCGGATGCCATTTCCTGATCCGCGGAAAACCGACATGATCCGCGCGCGACTCTCCGTCGTTTCTCCCCGAGAATCGAAGTCCTCTGACCTCCCTGTCCCGGTGCCAGCATGCCGATTCAATGCGTCGAGTGCGGTCGAGACATCCCTGCGGCGGACGTCAACATCGACACCGCCCTGGCGAAATGCACGGGCTGCAACGCCGTCTTCGGCATCATGGATCAGATCGCCGACGGCGACACCCTGCGTTCGCCGGCCGCGCCGGTCCGCGAAGTCGCATTACCCCCCCGATTCACCGTCGATGATTTCGGCGGCACCCTCCGGATCCAGTTCCGGTGGTTCACGCCGATGGTCTTCTTCCTCCTTTTTTTCTGCATCTTCTGGGACGGCTTCCTGGTGGTCTGGTACGCCATCGCTTTCTCGACGAACGGCCCGCTGATGATGAAGCTCTTCCCGCTGCTTCACGTGGCCGTCGGCCTCGGCCTCACCTGGTTCGTGCTCGCCACGTTCGTCAACCGCACCACGATCACCGTGGGAGACGGGGCGTGCGTCGTGAAGCACGGCCCTCTGCCGTGGCCGGGCAACCGCAACCTGCTGAGCGACGACATCGAGCAACTTGACGTCACCCGCAAGACCCGCGTCAACAAGGGAAACGTCAGGCATTACTACGACGTGGTCGCCCGGATGCGGGACGGGTCGAAGACGACACTGGTTTCGAGCCTCCCCGAATCTGACCAGGCGCGGTACATCGAACAGCAGATCGAACGCTTCCTGCGGATCAAGGACCAGCCGGCGCCGTATGAGGACTGAGCCGGGGACGACATCCCATCGACGTCCATCCGCCACGAACTTGCGTGAAGCGACTATCCCACCTCGACGAGCGTCTGGCGCTCGTCGACCTCGGCGAAGCGAATGGGCACATCGAGGAACATCCGGATGACGTCCGCATTCGTCCGCGTGTGCTCGGTCACGGTTTGAGTGAGAAACCGTCCCCCTTCACCCAGGGCCATCGGCAGCAGCAGTTGATCGGCGAGGTGCGGACCGACCGGGATTTCCGAGTCGAGATAAGCCTTCGCTTCGTCCGCAGCCCCCTGGGCGACACGTTCGGCGGGAACGCCGACTGCCCCGAAGCCGATAAAAACTTCCGTCACGTGTTCGCTCCGCACTTCGACCAGCACGACGTTGCCGATGCTGCTCGACTTCTTTTCCTCGACCACTTCGCAATTCTCCTTCGGAAGGTCAAGCACGCGTGCCACGCGATTGACCTCGCGCTCCGCGATTCCGCGATTCAGCAAAGAGACAATCGCCCGAGTCCTGATCTCACGCACCTCGCCGCGCTGGGTCAGGTCCAGTCGACTCAGCCGAGAATCCGGAGCCGCCGCTCCAATCCGCGCGACGATTCTTCCGCCTCCCCTGGGATAGAAGCCGTACCGCTGAAGTTCGACCGAGACGTTCGCCCCCATCCGATTCAGCAGCGGTACGAACGCCTTCTCGAGAAAGTCAAAGGGGGGGGCGTGATCGTTGTGCGTCCCTCCGTCGATCTGCACAAGAGACGGCTCGGGCTGCATCAGCAGGGCTGGCAACACGGTCTGAAGAACGAGGGTGGTACTTCCAGCCGTGCCGATATCAATGCGGTATTCACCGGGCTGTATGGGGCCCGGCTCGAACGTGAGCGTTCCAGAACCCCTTTTTCCACCGAGCAGCTGCGCTCCGCAGACGTCCGCCGCCGTTTCAACGCACACCTGGTGCTGCGGCTGAAGCCCCGGACGCGAGCGGCGGGCGCGAATGTTGTTCAACCGGAACGGCGTCCCGGTGATCATCGAGAGGGCCAGCGAGGTGCGCAGGATCTGCCCGCCCCCTTCCCCCTGCGATCCATCAATCTCAAGCATGGTGCCTCATCCTTTTCACAGCCCGCTACGCCGCAAGCGGCCTGGGTCGCCGCTCGCGGCGTAGCGGGACTTTCGCCTGTTCAGCGAATGGAGTATGACGCCTCTATCCGCCAACGATTCACCAATCAATGAACCGCGCCGCGCGAGCTCCCTTCGAGCGTCCTCCAAGAGTTCCCCGCCGATGACGACCGCGACCCTCAAGCCCCCCGCCATTCCCGCCGCCTTCCCGCTGCTCCGCTACTCGGACGCTTTTCGCTTTCAATACACCGACGCCGACCGCGAGTTGTTCAACAAGTTCCTCAAGGACTTCGTCCCGCCCAATAGTTTCGACTCGCACGCGCATCTTTACGACTTGCGGCACCTTATCCCGAAGGCCACCGACGCCGATTTCGCTGGGAAGCCCGAGATCGACTATGACGTCATGATCGGCTGCATGCAGCAGTGGATGGGAGACCGGGTCGTCCGCGACGGCCTCTACTTCCCGTTCCCCGTGAAGCACCTCGACAGCTACGCCTCGAACGAGTTCATCGCCGCAGCCCTCAAGGATCGCCCCGGCAGCCGCGCCTTGATGATCCTCCGCCCCGCCGACGACCCCGCCACCGTGGAAGACCAGTTGCTGCGGCACAGGTTCGCCGGTTTCAAGGTCTATCACGTTTTCGCTTCCCGGCCCGACACATTCTACGCCGAGCAGGGGGAATTCCTCCCCGACTGGGCCTGGGAGCTGGCTGACAAGCATGGCCTGGCCATCACCATGCACATGGTGCTGCCGCGGGCCCTCAGCGACGCCCGCAACGCGACCTACATCCGCGAGCACTGCATCCGCTACCCCGGCGCGAAGCTGATCCTCGCCCACGCCGCCCGCGGCTTCAACGCCCGCCACACCGTCGACGCGATCGACACCCTCCGCGGCCTCGAAAACGTCTACTTCGATACCTCGGCTGTGTGCGAGCCCTCGGCGTTTGAAGCGATCTTCCGCGCCTTCGGCACGACGCGGCTGATGTACGGCAGCGACTTCCCGGTCTCCGAGCTGCGGGGCCGCGCGTTTTCCATCGGCGACGGCTTCTACTGGCTCTACGACCACAACGCGACGTGGGAAGGTTGGCTCCACGCCAAGCCCGAGCTGGTCGGGATCGAATCGCTGCTCGCCCTGCAGCAAGCCTGCCGCACGATGGGTCTCATCGACCGAGACATCGAACGACTTTTCGGCGACAACGCCCGCCAGATGCTTGGTCTCACGAAGCCGAGCGGTGACCCGGGACAGGAGCTTTACCGCGAAGCCAAGACGATCATCCCCGGCGGCACGCAGCTTCTCTCGAAGCGTCCCGAGATGTTCGCCCCCGGGAAGTGGCCGGCGTATTACGAGCAGGCGGTCGGCTGCGAGGTGATCGACACCGACGGGCGGCGGTTCATCGACATGTCCCACTGTGGGATCCTGTCATGCATTCTCGGCTTCGCCGACCCCGACGTGAACGCAGCCGTGATCCGCCGCGTGAACCTCGGCGGCATGGCGACGCAACAGACAGCCGATGAAGTCGAACTCGCGAAGCTGCTGACCGAGATTCATCCCTGGGCCGAGCAGGCGCGGTTCACCCGTGGCGGCGGTGATTCGATGGCCGTGGCTGTCCGCATCGCCCGTGCGGCGACTGGGAAGGACAAGGTCGCGGTGTGTGGATACCACGGCTGGAACGACTGGTACCTGGCCGCGAACCTCGCCCCGCCGGACGGTGATCCGAATGCGAAGCAGCTCGACGGGCACCTTCTGCCCGGCCTTCAGCCGACCGGCGTGCCGCGCGGCCTGGCGGGGACGGTCGCGACGTGGCGCTACAATCGCCTCGATGAACTTGATGCGGCGACGCAGAAGTGCGGGAGCGATCTCGCGGCGATCGTCATGGAACCGACGCGCGGCGTCGACCCCGAGCCGGGCTTTCTCGAGGGAGTCCGCGAGCGGGCGACGCGGCTGGGCGTGCCGCTCATTTTCGACGAGATCTCATCCGGCTGGCGGTTGTGCGTCGGCGGAGCGCACCGGCTGTATGGCGTGAACCCGGACATGGCGGTCTTCGCGAAGGCGATGGGCAATGGCTTCGCGATGGGGGCCGTGATCGGCACGCGCGCTTTCATGCAGGCCGCGCAGGAATCGTTCATCTCCAGCACCTACTGGACCGAGGGAGTCGGACCGTCGGCTGCGGTGGCCGCCATCAAGAAGATGATGCGGGTCGATGTCCCCGGCCACTTGAAGAAGCTCGGGACACGCGTGATGGAGGGCTGGAAGGAACTCGCGACGAAGCGCGGGCTCAACATCACGACGTCCGGCCGTCCCGCCTCGTGCGGTCTCGCCTTCAACCACCCGCAAGCCGCCGCGCTCATGACGTTGTTCACGACGCGGATGCTCGATCACGGCTTCCTGGCCGGTTCGAGCTGCTCGATGACATATGCCCACGGCATGCATCACGTCGAGCATTACCTGCGAGCGGTCGACACCGTCTTCGCTGAACTGGCCGAGACCATCAAGGCCGATGACGTCAATAAGCGTCTCGCCGGCCCGGTGAAGCATTCGACGTTCGCCCGGCTCGTGGACTGACGGGATGGAAAGATCAGGAAGGAGGGATCGGCCCGAAAGGAGAAGTCGCGTCTCGTGGACGACACAAGAGCGCTTAATACAACTCGATTCGGGCACGCTTATCGGGTGATCCATCGAAATCCGATGCGCCCCGCCGCCCTACGCAATTCCACGAGAATTGATTCCTGGGAGTCGGCGAACCCGAGGTCCAATTGGCGGTTTCCAGAGACGAAGATTTGCAGCTCCCGATGAAACTTTGACGACTCGCCCGAGCTGCTGAGCTCGCGGACAATCGAGCCGGGAACTCCGATGGCGCGCGCTGCTGCCTCTGTCAACAGCGCGTCCGTCGAGCTGCCTGTGTCCTTCGTGATCGTTTCTACAACCGTGACGATATCCGTCCAAAGGGTGATTGCAGTAGTCCCGTAGCTTTGTACGAGAACGCCTTCGGCACAGAAAAAGGCCCTCGACTCTGCTGCCGCACGCAGGCCCAGAAGACGGTAAATCCCAAGTGATGTGAATCCGATGAGGGCAACGATTCCCACGGCTCGCAGGGTCGAAGTCCCGTTTTCATTGAGCCAGTCCCACTGCCAGTTTGTGGCGATCAAACTGCTGACGACGAAGTATCCGATAAGAGATGCGATGAATATTAGGAAGATCCCGATGGCGGTCTGGCTCGTCAGCGAGTCCCGCGATGTGGTCGACATGAAGCTTAGCGGTCCCAGTGCTTTGGCCTCTGGGATCTCGCTACAGACTTCCGCGAACGCCCTCTCCCCATCGATCCGCCGCCTATCGGCCGCAGCGACATAAGGCGCAAGCCGTGGATCTCCGAATTCGGGAAATTCCATCGCATCGACTCCCGCTTCGATTAGACGCTTTCCCTTGCATGAATTCGGACAGATTACCAGGCTGTCATTCGTCCGAAGGGAAGTCGTCCGGAACATCCCCCAGTTCGCGACGAAGCCGCAGCAGCACGCGTGACTTGGCCACACGCACGGTCCCCGGCTTCATCTCCAGGTCGGCCGCTACATCCGCGGCGGCCCGCCCCTCGACGACCGTCCCCCAGAAGGCCTTCCACGTCCGCTCGTGGAATTCCCCACGGATCGCTTCGAGCGCGGTTCTGAGCAGTCCATCCAGCAGGATATCCTCGTCGCCTTCCTGAGGCTCGAAAGGGGGGTGCGGGTCGAGGATCTGCTGAATTCGGAGCGACGCCTCGGTTCCGCCCGGCGCGCAGGGCTCGTCGGTGCGGCGACGGAAATGATCGTTGACCTTGTTGCGTGAGATGGTCGCCAGCCAGCCGCGAAACGTGTCGGAACGCCGCTCCTTGCGGAACCGCTTGAAGTTGCCGAAGACGGCTGAGAAGACATCCTGCACGACGTCGACGACGTCCTGCTCAGCCACCCCACCACGCCGGACCCATGACGCGACCAGCGGGGCATAAAGCCGGACCAGCCGCTCCCACGCGGCCGGCATCGACCGCCGCGCGTCGGCCAGCAGGCTGCGTGACGTCGATCCGCCGGAGCGGAGATCGTCAGGTGGGAGAGGGTCAGCCATGAAATAAAGAGCGACGTCGCGAAATCGGAACCCCGCCGCGCTCGTCCCGGTGGTGAAACTTGTAATCAGCTGCAGCGAACGGAGAGATCGTGGCGAATCGGGCGATAGGCCGGAATCGATTGCGGTTCGTACAAAAGAATTTAATGAGGAACGCAGGAAGGCAGGAAAAAGGCAAGGAACTTAGACACACTCAAGTTCCCATCAATTCCATTCCTGTCCGTTCTGTTCCCTGCCTTTTTCCTGCCTTCCTGGGTTCCTCATTCCCCACTCTTCGACTTCCCGACTCGAGCGGCACCAGCCGATGGTCTCACTGTTGACGTGTCATCCGGCGTCGTTGCCCCCAGACCGTCGCGCCGATGCTGACGAGAATCAGCGCGCCCGAAATCACTCCCATGAGCAGGAACGCGCCGCGAAGGCCCGTTTCGGTGCTTTCGATTTCCCGTTCGAGAGGGCGCACGATTTTCATCACACCGACGACGTCTCCTACTTTCCAGTCCTTCTTCGGGCTCGTGCTCTGCGGATGGTTATGGCAGCCGATGCAGCTTTTTTCCATATGCCGCGCCGAGTAGTAGGCGAGGGTGCGGCGTCCGTCGTCGGTCGAAAAGTGGGCGTATTCTGACGGAGGAGAATCGGTCGGCTTTGCGTTGGCGTTCAGCCAGTTGAGTGCCGCCCGATCGACGTCATTCTGCGGACCGCCATCTTTGCGCGTCGGCCAGGGATGATAGCTGTAGACCCGCACCGCCATTCCCGGTGCACGCCGGCTGATGCGGTCGCCGAGATCGATGGCGAACGTCGCAGGGAGCGGCAGCGCCGGATGGACGTTGCGGTAGTTCTCGGTGATGGAGACCTTCGTGTCTCGCGGATTGATGTCCTCAATTTCCTCGCTGTAGAACCGCCACACCTCGTCGAGCATCTTCGTTTCGAGCCGCGCGCTTTCCAGCGCCGTCTGCCGCACGAAGTATTCCGAAAGGCTCGACAGATACCACAGCCCCGCCACCGATCCGATCATCACCGCCGCCAGCACGCTCACCGCCAACGGGTAACGCCGGCACCATCGCAATGTGCGCTCGCCGTACCCCATCGGCCGCGCCAGGATTGGCAGCCCCTGCTCGTAACGCCGCAAGTCGTCGGCCATCTCGCGAGCCGTCTGGTACCGCCGCGACGGCGCCTTGCTCATCGCCTTCAGGCAGATGGTCTCCAGGTCACGCGGCACGCCCGGCTTCACCAGCCGCAACGGCCGTGGATCGTCTTCAAGAACCTGCAACAGCAACAGCCGGCGGTTGCCGTGAAAGGGGCGTTCGCCCGTCAGCATCTCGTAGAGCACAACGCCGAGGCTGTAGATGTCGCTGCGGGCGTCGACCTGATGCGAGGCGCCGGACGCCTGCTCGGGCGACATGTACGACGGCGTCCCCAGCACCCGGCCGTCAGAGGTCATCGTCGGCTCGCCGGTGTCGCGTTTGGCGAGGCCGAAGTCCATCACATGAGCGCGCTGCTCGCGGTCGAGAATGATGTTCGACGGCTTCACGTCGCGATGGACGACGCCATGGTCGTGCGCGAATGCGAGGGCGTCCGCCAGCTCGATGGCGATCGACGCGGCCTGCCCCGGCGGCAAAGCGCCCCCTTTCAGACGGTCTTCGAGCGTCTGCCCGTCGACATACTCGCAGACGAGGAACCAGACGTTGTCCTCGGTCTGTCCCGTTTCGTACAGCGAGATGATCGACGGATGCTTGAGCTGGGCGGCGCTGCGGGCCTCGCGCAAAAAACGCTGGACCTCTTCATTCGACGCCAGGCTGCCGGCCCGCTGCACTTTCAGCGCGACGACGCGCTCCAGCCGCGGGTCCCACGCCTTGAAGACATAGCCGAATGACCCGACGCCGAGTTCCGACTGCAGCTCGAACCGATCGAGCCGCACCGCCCCTTCCAGCAGTCGCCGCGCCAGATCGCGTCCCGCATCGGCGGCGATCCGCCCCGCACGAGCACCCATCCCGGAACGAGCGCCGGCAATGACCGCCTGGGCGATCTCGTCATCGACGCCCGAATGGATGCTCTGAGACGTTGCCGAGGAGTTCGCCAATCGTCCGAGCTGGCCGATCAGCGGGTCTGCCGACCGCTCCAGGTCTTCGAGAAAATCCTGACACTGCGGGCACTCTTCGACATGCGCGGCGACGCGATCAAACGACGTTCCTTCCCCGAGACCGAGGGAGAACTCGCGCAAGGCATCGGAATCGGGGCAAGAGTGCTCCGCCACGGGACCATCCGGCCAGGGGGGAAGGGAAGGGCGAGGCCGCGCTTTTCCCTTCATATTAACGTCCGCGCGTTACGCGCGTCGCAGCCGGCATGCCCGCTCGACCGATGGACGATCCGAGCCATCCATGGCACGAGCCCCTGACGATGATGCCTCCACTCCGGTGCATAAAAAGTTCGGCAGTGGAAAATGACTTTGCAACAGCGTTAGAATCGCGACATCGCCAATCATTTCCGTTCGCAGTCCGGAGTTTTCCATGCGCCGTGTGATCGTGGCCCTGATGGTGGGATTTGGGTCGGCGACAGTACTGGCCGCAAGCCCGTCCGTTCCTGAACTCGTCAAGAAACTGGATGCCAGGAAGGCTCGCGAGACGCTGGCCGCGACTCGCGAACTGGCCGAGCTGGGTCCGTTGGCCGCGCCGGCGGTTCCCGCGTTGACCGGCCTGCTCAAATCGAAAGACCTCGCCGTCCAGCACGAGGCGGTCGTGGCCCTCGGGCGGATCGGACCGGCCGCCAGCCCGGCGGTTGAACCGCTGACCTCCATGCTGGCCAGCGATTCGCTGATTCTGAAGCACAGCGCGATCCACGCATTGCGAATGATCGGCGCGGACGCCAAGCCGGCTCTTGCGAAAATCCGTCCTTTGCTGAAAGAGAAGGATTCGCTCCTCAGTGTCGCGGCGGCATGGGCGCTCGTCGGCATCGATCCGGACAACAAGAGCGATGTTCAGGCGGCGCTGCCGGTGCTGACCGAGGCGCTGGCAGACAAGTCCGCTGATGTGCGGAACGATGCGGTGCTGGCCCTCACCGAGATCGGTGCGCCGGCCGTGGCCGGAGTCGATGCCGCCTTGAAGAAGGGCTCTGAGGAAGCGATCAGCGCGTGTGACGTGCTGGCGGCGATCGGACCGGACGCCAAGGCCGCGGTCCCCGCGTTGGTGTCGTTGCTCAAGAATGAAGGCCCCATGGTGTCATGGCACGCCGCGAGGGCCCTCGGAGAAATTGGTGCGTCGCCGGATGTGGTCATTCCGGCGCTCCAGAAGGGGCTGACATCGCAAGTGCCGGAGAACCGTGCGGTCTCGGCCATGGCGATCAGCGCGTTTGGAGCCGAAGCGAAGGGAGCCGGGGCCTCGAGCGCTGCGCTGTGGAAGGATCGGGCTCCGAATGTGCGGATCGCGGCGTGCCGCGCCCTGGGTGATATCGGCCCCGCCGCGGCGATCGCGGTTCCGCAGCTGGACAAGCTGCTCGATGACGACGTCGGAGCCGTCACGCTGGCGGCGGCCGATGCCCTGGGACTGATTGGCGAGGGCGCCGTTCCCGTGCTGGCCGCCCGGCTCGAAGACAAGAATCTGCG
>JADZEF010000052.1 GCA_020850695.1 Planctomycetaceae bacterium
GACATCGCAAAGCAGCCGATAGAGCGCCAGGTTGCCGGGGCTGCTCAGCGACGAGTCCTTGCGGAGCAGCGCGTAGATGGCGTCTTCCACCTGCCCGCACGCGTTGATTGCGAGCGATTCCATCTGGGCGGGATTGGTGATGCTTCCCACCTCGACGGCCTGTCCGAGTGTCTGTTGCTGCACCACCTGTGGTCCCGCCCGGCGAATGAGTTCGGAGAAGCCGGGATGGCTTTCGAGTCCCGAGATCAGCACGGTCACGGGGGCGTTGACCTGGAGCGTCTCTTTGAGAATTTCCAGGTCTCGCCGGAGGGCGCGTTGCAGGTCGGCGATCCTTGGCGAACCCGACAGGAGAAGGGCTGCCGGCACGACGACGAGGATGCGATTGACCGGGCAGAGCGGCCGGCGGCCGGCGCGGATGAGACTGGCCAGTTGAATCAGTTTCCGATCTGCGGCGGCCGCCTCTGCCAGAGACCACTGGGGCGCCGGCCGTGCTTCGAGCGGATCCTTCAAGAGAGTGATCGGCTGGGCGACGGCTCGGGCCGCGGGGGCTTGCGGGGGGGACTTCAGAGCAGTTCCTCCGCCGCCGCCACTTTGCCAATCGTCCTCGGCGGCGGGTTCGTCCTCGGAACCGTCCGTCGGCTCCAGGCCGAGCTTTTGCAGCGTCAGCAGGAGCCCATCCGCGGCGGGACAGGAAGTCTGACTCTCGGTGCTCGCAGCGGGCAGAAGCTCCAGCAAGCGGGAGTCATCGTCCGGCGACCAGCGGTTGATCTCGTCCGCGAGAGCGGACCGAGCCAACGCCAATCGTCCCACGCCTCCGGCATTCAGGCACAGACGGGTTGGATTCGCGGAGAACGTGAATTCCGCCGTACCGCGCGGTTGCTGAACGAAGCGATAGACCCCTGACGAACGAATCAACCGGTCGGCCTCGTCCCCCGTCCCCGCCCCCAGGATGAGATGAATGGGAAGACCGTCCAGTGGAAGTCCGTGATGTCGCAACTCCTGCAGGCCTGCCGACCAGATCGAGCGAATCGTCCGGTCGGTGCGATCGTCGGAGAGCCACGTCCGGATCGTGAAGTACGCGACGGCGGCGACGCCGATGATCAGGGCGGCCAGGATCCCCCCGCGTGACCAAGACATGTAGGCCGACCAGGGGATGTGCCGGGGACTGCAGGTGTAGGAGATCCAGATGCCGATGAGCAGCAGCACGAGTCCCAGGAAGAGACAACACGCTCCCCGGGCCGCGACCGACAGGCGGCCAGGGAGGCTCAAGAGACGCTTGAAAGAATCGACGATGGACTTCATGGCGGATTCAATGGGGCGTTCGGCACGAAGACGACTCGACGGCAACAGGTCCTGGACTCACCTCATCCCAATCAACGCTCTGTCCGCTCGACCTCAGGCCAGGAGCATCCGATAGAAGGCGATGTTCAGCGCGAGCAGGATCGCGGCCGCCATCCACGCCCAGACGGTCCGCACGGTGGAGGCCAGCGGCCTTGCGCCTTTGACCCTCCGCACCGCTCCGGCGAGCGGTCGCCGGTCATCGCCGACGCGAATGCTGAGCTGAGTCCGCCGCAGCCACTCGAGGACATCCGGCGGGAGACCATGTCGACGCGTCAGATCGGGGACGAGCGACGAGTCGCGATAGAGCCCGCGAAAGCCCAGCACGACGCAGTCGTGAAACACGTGTAATGCGTCGCGTCGGGAGGCTTCGGCCGCCTCCGCCGCCAGGACGTAGAACCGCTCATGGCAGTCGCGCGTCTGATAGAGCGCCATTTCGAGGACGTTATTGCTCCACCAGTCCTGGCCGTTCCAGGGCGTGTCGACCAGCATCTCGTCCAGCCAGCTGACCAGTGCGTATTGCGCCAACCGCCACTCCTGGCTCGAGCCCGCGATGACGTCCCCCTGCTCCAGGTGAGCGAGCAGGCGCAACTGCTCCTGCTCGGGATCCAGCCTGTCGCCGCGCTGAATCCGGTCGAGCAGCACGAGCCCTTGGCGGAACACGGGATCGACGGCGGATGCGAATCGCGGAGTCACGGATCGGGCCTCGAGAGAAGTGCGGAGAACGAACCGTGTCAGTCATTCGAGACGGCGAACAGGGCAAACCGCAACGGCACGGATCGTCCGCGGTACCGCACGACGATCTCGGTCGAGCCATCGAGGCTATCGCGGTTGACGATCAACGAGTCCTTCAGCCGGATTGCCACGGTCTGCGTTTCGAGGACGTCGCGCCAGGCGGGGGAATCGGTGCGGGGGATCTCGTAGTAGGACCAGTCGGCCCGGGGGGGCAGCGCGCGGATGGTGCGGTTGAGGGGGCTTATTTCGAGTCCGGCGGCGCGGTGGGTGAAGAGTTCATTCACCTGGCGCGTGCTTCCCAGCTTCCAGTCGAGATGGACCGGCGAGAGGAGTTCCTGGACTTCGCTGTCCGTCAACTCGGTGCTGTAGATGCCGACGAACCACTGCCAGTTCGATTGCCGCCATGCGGCGTCGAAGGCGACGTGCATGCCGAGCCCCGCGCCGACGAAGTCCTGGCGGCGATGCTCGTAGTTCTTGACCGAGTTGAGCGCGGCTTCGATCTGCCGCTGAACTCTGCGGAAGACCACCGCGGGATTGTCATGGTCGTATGCGGGGATGTCGCCGAGGCGTCGCGATGGCGTCAGAAACGCGAGCCGCCCGGCGATGCGGCAGAGCTCGGTGTAAGCGGCGAAGGGGTGGAGCCCCGTGGAGAACGATAATGTCCCCAGCACCGCCTGGGCTTCGTTCAGGCAGCCCAGCATGAGAATCCGTTCGAGGTCGCCGGGCGTCTGGCCATCGAGATGAACGCCGCGGCTGTTCAATTCGCGGCTGAGGATATCGGCCTTGCGTCCCATGACGTCGTAGACCGCCCGGATCACGCCCCGTCCCAGCGCCGGCCAGGCATTGAGCGAGATGAGCGGCGGGATGTAATCGGGGTCGATCTCGGGGGAAGCTCCCTCGGCGGACGACCTGCGGACCTGGGCGATGGGGAGAATGTCGTAACCGCTCAGGTCGTCCGTGGAGAGGAGCAGCTGGACGTTGAGTTCCCGCAGCGAAATCTCCTGATCGTTCCCGCCGTCGCTGTCATCTTGAAGGAGAATATCGCGCCGCACGAAGCGGGTGGTCGGCGGATGGCCGTTTCGAACGGAGACATTCTGGCCGCCGGATTTCCGTCGCGGAACTCCCACATAAACGCGGACGACGGCTGTGGAATCGAAGGCGCCGCCGAGGTTGGCGGCGGGGAGGGAGGCGATGCCGGCAGAGACGTCGCGGCGGTCCGGCGTGTCGTCCTGCCCCAGGTCGATCAGCGTTCCATCGGGGAGTCGCGCCCCGAGGCGGCTCAGCTCGAAGTAACCATTCGCCAGGGCTTCGGGGCTGTATTCGAGGGCGTAGAGGCCATGCCGGTAGGGGTGGTCCCAGCGTTCGCTCGTGTTGCGAAGCTCGAACGAGGCGCGATCGGCCGCCTGAAAGTGGTGGGCTCGCAGAAAGAGCCCGTCGTGCCAATGAACAGGCAGATGTTGTGTCACCATCGGTTCCCGCAGCGGCCTCAAAAAGGGAAGACGGCTGACCGTGAGTCCTCACGCTCCCCTTTGAGTTCGGCAGTCCTTGCCGGGCTGTCAAATCAAGTTCGTCCCTGCACGCGCTGAAAAGCCGGCCATCGTGTCGAGGAGACGCGTCGTAACGAATGCTCTGAGCGCGGCTCGGAGATCGAACCTGGAGCTTTCATGACCCGCCTGAGCGCCGACTTGAGGCAATTCGGCAGGCATTATGGAATTTCCCCGAATTGGACGATTCCGCGGCATCCAATGCCCTTGGATTTCCTCAATCGGCCAATCCGATCGACCGATACAACCTCGACAGACGATGTCTCTGGAGTTCGTCCGCGCCCAGGTTTTCGGCATCAGGAATCTCCATGAACGGGTACCCACCTCATCCGCCGCTGCGACTCGCGTGGGAGCGCTGCGGCAAGGTGGCGTGCTGGTTGCGAACGACGGTCTGCGCCGCCGTCCTCGGAGCCGTCCCGCTGATTGCGGCGGGCGAGGAGCCGCCGGAGTTTCCGGAACCTTCGGAATCGCGTCCCCTGCAGGACACGGCAGTCGGGCGGGCCAAGCTCAGCCTTCGAAACGTCGAGACCGTCCGACGGGAACTCGAAGAAACGGAACCAGAGGAGTTCGAAGAGGAGGATCCGGAGTTGATCTGGGTCGCGGGAGGGATCCTGCCCGTCTCGGCCTCTGAGCAGTCTCCCGTCCTTGTCCCTCTTCCCGACCCACCGTTGCCGACAGCCGTTCCTCCCGCGCCGCTCCCTGCTCCGAGCGACGTCTTGCGGGATCAAGAGCCGGAGGCGTTGCCGATCGCACCGCTGGCGCCGGCGGCGGAACCAGGTTGTGCGGGATGTCGTTCGGGAGCGGCGGGCCTGGACCCCCGGGGCTCCCCAGGCGGATATCGGGTTTCGGCGACGGAGGACCCTTTCGGAATCGGCAGCCGCCAGGTTCCCTTCGCGTTGTTCCACATCGATCCGGTGGAGCCGTTGACGCAGCTTCGCCTTCGTGCGGACTTCGCGAACGGCCTGAGGACGCCGGACCGCGTCGAGCGGTTCTGGGCGGCGCCGCCTCTCGGGCCGGCCCAGCCCGAGCGGAGAGTCGACTACCAGACGTTCTCGCTCTACACCGAGACCGGGGGCGACCACTTCGCCGCGTTTGCGGAGATCCCGTTCGTGTCGATGCAGTCCGATATCAATGGAGACACAACGGGGCTCGGGAATCTTGTCGTGGGGCAGAAGTTCCTGCTGACGAATCCGAAGAACCGACGCTGGCAGATCGCACAGATTCTGCGGACCTATCTGCCGACGGGGCCGACCCGGCGCGGGCTGGGAAATGGATTGACCGCGCTCGAGCCGGGGTTGCTGTTCCGGTATCGCATCTCCGATCAGACGTATCTTCACGGGGAACTGAAATACTGGATCCCGCTGGCGGGCGACCCCGATTACACCGGGCGGGTTCTGCAGTACGGCGTGGGCGCGAGCACCGTCCTCTGGCAGACCGACAACAAGGCGATCCTGTCGTCGCTGGAAGTGATCGGTTCGTCCATTGGCAACGGACACGCCACGCTGCCCACGGGCGATCTCACCGCAGTCAACGGCGACGCCTTCGTCAGCGTGCTGCCGGGCGTGCGGCTGACGCTCGGACCGTCCGGCGATCTCGGTTTGTTCGAGATCGGCGCGTCGGGCGGAGCCACCTTCGGCGACCCGGGTTGGTACGACTCACGGTTCCTGCTGGATTTTCGCTGGAGCTATTAGAGGTCCACGCACTTCTGAACCGCAAACGCCTATTCTGGCGGCGGCGTGGCCCAGAATTCGTGATGGCAATGATGGCAGCGGAAATGAGAGCCGGGAAAACCCGAATCGATGATCGTCGATCCGGTCGTCCTGCACTTGGGGCAGGCCGGATGCTCGAGGCCGATCGGCCAACCGTCGATATCGACCTGCACGGTCCGCTGCAGGAGTGGCAGCGCGACGGCGCAGCAGAAGAAGGCGAGACACGCCGTGAAGAACAATCGGTAGGAGATCCTGCTCAGGCGGGTCATCAGTGTGCCGTGCCACAGGTGGAAGAGGATGCGGGTCTCCCCACAGTGACGGTACGGACTTTTGAAAGGTGCCAACTATTGCGCCGATTTTCCTCCGGAATCAGGAATACTCTGGAATGCGCTGGTGATGACCCCAGTTAGCGCCGGATCACTGCGCAGGTCCCAAGCCCGTTGCATCCCTCCCGGGGTGGTCGTTCTTCCTTCGGCAGCCTCTCGACGCGCCCCCGCACGGCCGGCCACTGTTGGCGTACTTCAGCAACCGTGACGTTGAAGCTGTGCTCGTGTCGCCGTTCGGCTTCTTGAGTCTTGTCGCCGGGGGTCTTCGTCGCGCCGGTCTACGGTGCGAACTGAAGCGAGTAGAGGTCGGCGTTCACCAACTCGAACTTCAGGCGCACCGTTTGTCCCTTGGCCTGGGAAAGGTCGGGATGATTTTTCCAGCGGGCCACGTGCTCGATCTCATCCCCATCAAACGGAATGCTGTCGTCCAGGCCATAGCCGGGAATCGGCGAGCCGTCCGGCCGCTGCAATTCGACACGGATCCGCCCCTTTTCCGCCGCCTTGGCGTTGAGCGTCAGCTTCTTTCCTTCGAACTTCACCGGCCGCGTGAGAGACTCGATCTTCGCTTCGCCGGCGTGCAGCGAAACGAAGCCGTCCGTTCGGAACGTGAACCGCCGCACGCGGCTCCCTGGTCCCTCGTAATAGGCTTCGGTCGCGTAGACGGAGATCTCCCGATCCTGCTTCGGAAGCGATAAGAGACCCGACGTCATGTAGTTGCTGCGGTTGCCGTCGCGCTCGGACGGCGCGGTGATCGGAATGAGCGGCTCGGGCCATCGGTTGAACAGAACGCCGTCGCGTCTTGTCATCAGCACCGGCTCGACCTGCTGCGTGCGGGGCTGAAATCGCGTGGGAAACCCGATGAAGAGATGCGGGGCGCGAAAGTAAGGGGCAATGGCATTCGTGTAGAGGTGCTCGTCGGGCGAATCGACGTATTGCAGGTCGGCTTCGTTGGTCCAGGTCAGGAAGTCCTTTGATGTGGCGGTGCGAATCGCTCGGACACGCTCGGTTTTCTTCCCGCTCCCGGATTCTCCCGTGGTGAAGTACCTCCAATAGGCGCGATATTCGCGGCGGACGGAATCCCAGAAGGCGAGATTCTGCGAATCAAACGCGCCGCGGGTGATGACGGGTTTGTCCTGCGTCTGAGTCCAGCGGATGCCGTCGGAGGAATGGAATGCGAGCAGGCCTCCCTTGCCGCTCGCGAGGGCTTTGTAGCGGGCGGCCGCAGGGGCGTCGGGATTGCCATCCTTGAATGGCGTGAAATTGTGCGTCCCGGGGCCGGTCCAGAGGATGTTGTTGTCCTTCGAACCCTGGTAGTCGAACAGACCGAGCTTCGGCTTCTCGAACGTCAGGCCGTCGCGGCTTTCGGCATAGCAGGCGAACTCGGGATGGGCTTCCTTCTTCGTCGATGTGTCGAAGTGAGCGCCTCGGTAGTACATGCGGTACCGCCCTTCGTCCTCGAAGAGCGTGAAATACGCGCTCGTGTTCCCCTCCCAAGGGGCGTCGCAGGTGATGACGACGTCCCGTGGCTCGGGAAGGTGCATCTGCAGCTTGCCGCCGCCGAGCTGTTCGAAGAGCGCGTCGTCCACCAGCAATTCGCGTCGCGAACCGAGATTGGTGACTTCCGACGGAAGGTCGACCCGCGCGAGATAGATGTTGGTTTTCTTCTCGTGCGACGAGTAATAGCTGACCCACAGGACCCCGTCGCGTGCCACTAATCCCGCGTAACTGGTGTCCCCTCCGGACGGGAGCTTCAACGCTTCCGTGAGCTTGCCCACTTTGGGATCGATCCAGCAGAGAGACGTGCGTTGTCCGCCGTCATACAGCCGGACGGCCGCGAGAAACCGTCCGTCGTCAAGCCGCAGCATGTGCGGGCCGCCGATGCGAACGCCGAGGTCCTTCCATTCCCATTTCGTGTAGGGGGCCTGCGAGATCCCGAGCAGTCCCGAGTTCGGCTTCCCGTCACGCCGAAGCAAGCAGTATGCGGTGTCCCCGTCGAACACGAGCGACGATTCATTCGGCGCGCCGGTTTCGTGAAGCCGCTCGACCAGCGTGTCGAACTTCCGTCCATCGCGACTCGTGTAGAGCCGGACTGATTCATCCTTGCGGCAACCGTATCCGATTCCATAGGCGACCCCCTTGTGCCAGGTGACTCGCCATAGCCAGAAATCGAGATCTCCGATCTTGACGGGTTCCCCCCAGGTCCGCCCGTCCTTCGAGAACCACGCCAGCGACTGATGCGTATGCTTCGACTTGTCGTGCAGCGCTCCCGCCCCGCACAGCATCAGCTCGTCGTTTGTAGTGACGGTGATCTTCGCATCGCGCAGGTCGGAATCGCTCGATGTGATCAACGCGGCAGATTCCCACGTCTGGCCGTCCTTCGACACGAGAACCCGCAGCGCTCCATCGGGCGAGACGTGGGCCTTGCCTTCGCGAAAGACGCAGAACCATTCGTCACGAAACCGGACCAGATCGGTGAAAGCGTTGTGCGGGGCCTTGTCCCAGATTCTTCGACTCTCGATGAGAGTCAGACCGCCGTCCGCTTGATCTGCGTTGCCGAGAAGTGGAGCAATCACGACGCATGCC
>JADZEF010000053.1 GCA_020850695.1 Planctomycetaceae bacterium
AAGGGGTGGCTGGGGTCGAGGCTTTGCGAGCCCCCAGCGAACTCCGCGTCGAAAGCTGGGGGCTCCCTTCGGTCGACCCCAGCCACCCTTCATGACCCTTCAGAAACTTCTGAAATGGACCACTAAGAATCAAGAAAGACATGAGATTCGTGCTTTGAACAGGGTCTTTCGACATTTCCTTCGTCATTTGAATTTCGGAGTTCAATTCTTTCACATCGCTCCGAGCGAAATAGACCATCCCGCCGATGGTTGTTGACTTTCCCCGCGCCGCCGCGTTACCAAGACAGGGGGCCATCTTTTCCCGGGCGGTTTCCCGCCGATGGTCGTCCTCTCCCAGCGGAACCGCGTGTCGCGTCATGACCGAAGGGCTTTCCCCTCTCCACTCCCCAGGCGTTGCGCCCGAAGCCGTCGGGGGAGAGGCTGTTCCGGTCGCGAAGGCACCCGCGGAATCCGGGTGGAGTCGTGCCGCACGCCGCGTCGCGGGACGGACCACCGACCTGGTGGCCATCGGCATTGTGGCCGTCACAGCGCTCATGGTCGGGGGCCGGCTTTCCGAATGGTGGTCGACCGAGCCGTCGGACCTCGCCAACACATCCGAAATCGCCCGACGGATTGCGGGTTCGCCGACCAACTGGGGGGGCGACGGTCGTCCGGTGACGATGGAGTTCGGAGGGCTCACGCAGACGCTGCGGCGCGAGACCTTCGCGGGAACCGAGAAGCAACTGGTGGAACGGCTGGTCGCGTGGTGCGGGAAGACGGTTCACGAGACCGATCTGCCGACAACGCCGCCGACGCCTGCCGAGGATCGCCTGGCGGCGAAGCTGCGTCACCTGAAGCCGTCCGCAGAAATCGCGGGGCGGGGACGCGTTTATCAGTGGAGTCGTCCCTCGCGGATAGTCTTCGGAACGAAGGCGGCCGAGGATCCCGGAACTCCTGCAAAGTTCGACGGAAAGCGGCTCAGCCCGCTGCAGCCTCAGCCCGATTTTCGCGTCGTCTGCTGGGGAATGGCGTTCCCCCAAGGGAAGGACGTCTGGACCCTCTTCCTCTCCGGATCGACCGAGGCGACCGATCGCACCATCCCCCTGCCGTCCATCAAGATGCCGGAAGGGTGCGAGCGGCTTCTCTCGCTCCGCAACGATGCGGGGGAGGCGATGCTGGCCTTCGGCGGCACGGCGGATCTGGCCGAGGCCCGCATCCACTTCGATCGCTGGTTCCGCGAGAATGCGTGGCGGGCGACCAGCGAATGGCGGGAATTCAACGGTCGCTGGACGATCCGCTATGTCACGCCCCGCTCGGAAACGCCGATCGCCGGATGGACCGGGGCCGTCGACCTGGAGATCCACCAGGAAGCGGCGACCACGGTGAGCGGCCTGATCAATTTCGTATCGATCGATTTTTCGAGAACTCCTTCAACGTCCCACGCACCGGACAAACCTTGAGCATTGTCGAAGAACTGCATCGGAACGTAGCACGGGCACTCATGCCCGTGCGAGAATCCCCGTTCGCGTGTCACACGGGCATGAGTGCCCGTGCTACCAGTCTTTCAGTGGCCTCGCGGGGCCGGCCGCCGTTATGAATGTTATCCATCTCAATCGAATCCCGTTCCACCGCGCTCGTAACGAGTTCATCCGATGAAGGGCCTTCAGGGGATCGTGTTCGCCGTCGCCCTGGCCATCCTGGCGGCGCTCTGCAACTGGTACTACATGTACAAGCAGGCGAGCGGGTATCACACCGAATCGTTCGTGATCATCAGCCCGGGGGTCACGCTTAATTCGGGGGACGTCATCAAGAGCGAGCACCTCGCCCGCGTCGATGTGCCGCTCGATCATGTCGGCAACCTGCGCGAGATCGCCATCCTGTGGAAGGATAAGGACGCCATCCAGAGCGTGCCGGCAGTCCGGGCGTATCAGGGGGGCGAGCTTTTTCTGCGGGCCGACCGCGTGACCCGCGCCCGCAAGGACCTGGGCGAGAAGATTTCGGCGAACGAGGTCGCGTTTCCCGTCCCGGTCGATTCGCGGACGTTCGTTGCGGACAACTACAACCCCGGAGACAACGTGTCGTTTTTCGTCTCCGAGCTTCTCGAATCAGGAGACGGAACGGGCGGGGCGAGCCCCAACGTCGCCACCGGCAGCGATCGTCTGGTAGGCCCCTTTCGCATCCTCGCGCTCGGTTCGCGCAAGAGCACGCTGGAAGTCGAACGCGCCAATTCGGGCACCGGCCGCTCGTCCCGCGAAGACGTCATCACGGTGGGGCTCGTCCGCAAGGACAACCAGTTCGACGCCAACGCCAAGGCGCTGATTCAACTTCTCCGCATCTCCTCGAATCGCGGTGTGCAGGTCGTCAAGCACTACAAGCCGGAAGAGAAGTGAGGACGAGAGGAGACAGGAGTTGGAAGGCAAAAGACTGCTGGCCCCATTTCCAGTCACAACGACATGACAACGGACTCGACCGATTGCGACGCCGTCCGACGAAACCCCCAACGATGCACCGCAACTGACCACGATTCTTCTCTCCTGACTCCTGACTCCTGACTCCTGACTCCTGACTCCTGACTCCTGACTCCTGACTACTGCATCCCGGCCCCTCCCCCATGAAAGTCTGGTTCAACAAAGTTCACGACAGCCGCCGCAACCTCGTGGAAACCGAGGAGACGGTGGTTCGCATCGGTCGCGACGCGGCGAACACGATCGTGCTACAGAGCCCGCTGGTTTCGAAGAAGCAGGCGATCGTCCGCCGCGAGAACGGCCGGCTGCGGATCGAGAATGTCGGGATCAACTCGTGCATGGTGGGGGATCAGGAGCTCATCGGCGGCGAGTCCGCCGACCTGCGTCCCGGCGAGACGATCCGCATCTGGCCGTTCACGCTCACGTTCGAAACGCAGGAAGCGGCCCCCATCACGCGGGCCGAGATGGAAGCCCATCTCCGCTCGATCATGGCGATGCTCGAACTCCGCGTGCATCGCAAACTCCTTGAGCGGTTCGACCTCTATGAACTCGAGACGAACCGCGTCGGCGACTCGTCGAGCATTCTGATCCTCGAACGGAACATCGAAGACGTCTGCCGCGAGCTCGACCTGTTCGGCCCGGAGAACGAAGCGCTGCTCGAAGAAGTCGTCGGACTCACGCTGCGGGATCTGCTCGTCAATCAGCTCATTCTCGAAACCGACCGCGACGAACTCGGCGGACTCGCGAAGCTCACCTACAACGAGTTCGACGTTCCGGCCACGCTCGTCCCCGAACGCGAAACCGAGCTGGAAAACCTGCTCCACTTCTCGCGCGAGCGGATGGGCCTCGAAGAGGCGCCCGACCTCTCGGCGAAGATCCAGCGGGTGGAGATCAAGTTCCCCGAAGTCTTCCCGATGGTCCGCCCGCACCTCCATCAGGAACTGAAGAAGTACCTGATCCTGCGGTCGCTCAAGAAAGATTTGAAGGACACGGTCTTTGGCTTCGGCCCGCTGCAAGACTTGTTGCGGGCGCCGACGATCAGCGAAATCATGGTCGTGAAAAGCGACCAGATCTACGTCGAACGCGATGGCATACTGGAGCTTTCCGGACGGCGGTTCATTTCGGACAAGGTGACCGAGTCGATCATCGAACGCATCGTGGCTCAGGTCGGCCGCCGCATCGACAAGAGCCAGCCCCTCGTCGACGCCCGCCTTCCGGACGGAAGCCGCGTCAACGCCATCATTCCGCCGCTCGCGATCCGTGGCCCGTGCCTCACCATCCGCAAGTTCCCCGTCCATCGCTTCACGATGGACGACCTGATCGACATCGGCAGCATTCCGGCGTCCGCCGCGAAGTTCCTGCGGGCGTGCGTGATCGATAAGAAAAATATCCTGGTGAGCGGGGGAACGGGGACCGGCAAGACGACGATGCTCAACATCCTGTCGAGCTTCATCCCGCACCGCGAGCGGATCGTGACGATCGAGGACACCACCGAACTCCGGCTGCATCAGGAGCACGTCGTCACGCTCGAATCGAAGCCTCCCAACGTCGAAGGAACCGGGGCCTTCACGATCCGCGACCTTGTGAAGAACGCCCTCCGCATGCGGCCCGACCGCATCATCGTCGGCGAGTGCCGCGGTCCGGAGGCCCTCGACATGCTGCAAGCCATGAACACCGGCCACGACGGCTCGATGACGACCGTCCACGCGAACAACACCGACGACGTCATCAAGCGGCTCGAAGTCCTGGTGCTGATGGCGGTCGACCTGCCGGTCGTGTCGATCCATCGGCAGATCGCCTCGGCGGTTGACGTCGTCGTGCAGATCACCCGCATGCCCGGCGGCCGCCGCGTGGTGACGCAGGTGTCGGAGCTCGCCGGCTATGACTTCGAGCGCGGCGAGCTGCAGATCATCGACATTTTCAACTTCCGCGACGGCCGCCAGCTCCTGCCGACCGGCTACCTGCCGTCGTTCCTCGACCACCTCATCGCGAAGGATCTGCTCAAGCTGGAATTTCTCTACAGCGAGCCGGACCGTCCACGAAAGTAGCCCTCATGCTCCGCATGAGGTTAAGCCGTCGGTGTCTCGTCTTCCCAATGCCGAGCCAGTCATCGCCGTCGATCCGGCGACTCTCGTGAACTCAGTCTTACGCAGCGACGATTGCGAGGATCGCGCTGCGATTGGATGTCTTCGCTTCTATGGCTTAACCTCATGCGGAGCATGAGGGCTACTTTCGAGCCGCACCGTGGGTGCGTCCGGGTCACTTCCCTTTGATGTTGATGTCGGGGACTTCGTTGCGGCCCTTCTTCACGACGATCCGCAGCGGGGACCTGTTGATCTCCCCGTAGTTTGCCGGAAGGACATTAGACTTGGTCTCCGACCCGGCCCCATCCGGCACCGTCTTGTACCAGCGGACGGTCGCGACGTACTCGCCGATGGGCGCTCCGTCCCCCTTCGCGTAGACCATCACGTCGAAGGTGCCGTCGGCGTTCACCGTCGCGGTGGGGTTGATGTCGCGGAGCGGGGAGATTCCGATCGAGTTCAGCGTGATCCGAGCCCCTTCGGCCGGGACGCCGTCGAAGGTGATCCTGCCGGAGACCGGGTGGACGGGGACGCGCGACGGGCCGCTGGCGGCGGCAATGGCCATCCAGACGGGAACGATGATCCCCAGCACGATGACCGCCAGCGCCGGCCTGGGGATCGACGCGACGCTTTCCTTCAGCGTGATCCAGAGGTCCTCGGCGAATGTACCAAGAGCGCCGAATCGCGGGGTCGGCCGAGCCGCAACCGGCACGACCCGCAATTCGTCGACGACACGAATCCCGGGAGCAAATCGCTTCACGACCATCACGATCATCTGCCGTTCGAACGGCGACGACGCATCGCCCCGCAACGTCACTTCTCCCGTATTGACATCAACCGCCATCCTTTGCGGGAGCGCGATGCCGCGTTCCCGCAGATGAATCAGAATCCGCGTACGAATCGCGGAATCCGGGTCACCGACAAATGAGCGGACCGGACGGGGACGTGCTAAAGCGGACATGAGGCGCGCAGCTTTCCTGTTGTGGCCAACGGGTCGAACGGCAACCAGGCGGCAGGCAAGGAGCCCGCCGGATACCGTTCGAGTGAAAGCAGCGAGGCATCAGGGTCCGACAAGCCGAGGAACGGCGAGACCTGAGAGTTCAGCCGGAGAACGCTGCAGAACAATCGCGAATCGACGAACCTGGTATCGGCACGTTCCGACGGAAAGTGCATAATAAATACCACCAATTTAGTCGTGATTATATTTATCAGGACGCTGGAGCGACGTCAATTGGAAAGCGTCGCGCACTAATGGAACGGAGGCCGTCGGCACGTAAGGACCGCAGAATCGGCACGTTCGGTCTACGGAAACGTCGCCTGCCGGGTCTGCGAACGGGAGCCACCCCCTGGCATCCCAATGCCGACGCCTCGTTCAGGCCGGAGCACGCCCGAACGCCATGATCGTGATGTCGTCGTTCTGGGCCCGGCCATTGGCGTGCTTGCGGACGTCGGCCAGCAGGGCCTTTCCCAGTTCCTCGGCGTTCGTCCACGACCGCTTTACGAAGTTCCGGACGGTGTCCTCGCCGTAGAGACCGCCGGCGGGGTTCATGGCCTCGCTGACGCCGTCGGTGTAGATGACGACCAGCTCGCCCGGCTCGATTTTCCGAGTGATGACATCGTACGGAAACCCGTCGACGACGCCGATCGGCAGGCCGATCTGGTCTTCGGCGAACTCCTCGAGCGTTCCGTCCGTCTTGCGGATGATGGGCGACATATGCCCGGCAATCGACAGCGTCATCTCGTTCGTCTTCGGATCGATCACACCCAGCACGTAGGTGACGAACCGCCCCTCCACCATATTGCTGCACATCGCTTCGTTGATGGCCATGATGGCCTCGCCGACGTCCGGCACGTGCTTCATGGTGCTCTGAACGACGGTCGCCATCCGCGACATCACGAGTGCCCCGGGCACCCCCTTGCCGGCCACGTCGCCGAACGACAGGCAGATGCGACCGTCCTCCAGTGCGAAGGCGTCGTAGTAGTCGCCGCCGACCGCCTGGGCCGCTTCGTAGCATGCGAAAAACTGGTATCCCTCGGCCTTCGGCATCGATGAAGGCAGGAGTGCGATCTGGACCGCCTTGGCGATCTCCATCTCGCTTTCCTGCTTCATCCGCTCCATGTGCGAAACGAGGAGCCGCGCGCTCTCGTAGGAGAGGGCCGCCTGTCCGGCGACGGCGAGCAGCAGGTCGAGGTCTTCCTTTTTGAACTGGTTAAGCGGGTTCTGCGTGTCGATGTTGATGACGCCCATCGGCTCGCCGTCGAGGCCGAGCATCGGCACGCACATCATCGAGCGGATCGACAGGTTCGAAATCGATTCGCTTCCGGTGAACGCCGCATCGCCCGCCGCGTCGGCCGACAGCACGCCGGTCTTCTCGGTCAGCACCTTGTTGAGAATGGTGCGGCTGAGCTTGACCGTTGCGTCTTCCTCGCCGCGGCGATGCTTCTGGGCGGCCGGGATCATCTTGCCGCTCGCGTCCTTCAGGAGGATGCAGCCGCGGTCGGCGTGCGGGAAGACTTCGAAAAGCGTCTTCAGGATCCGCGGGAGCAACCCCTGCAGGTCGACCGAGCCCGCGAGACTCTTGCTGATCTCGAGGACCGCCTTGAGCTTCTGCTCGGGGCGGACGTCGAGCATCCCGAAGCCCCCCTGGTTCCCCACCGACCCCATGATGGTGGCGGTGTCCTCCCCGGACATGTCGAGGTTGAAGGTCTGCGTCGGGCCGCCTGCGGGGCTGGGGGGCATGACCGGACGGCGGACGGCGGGACGGGCGGCGCCGTCGGCTTCGAACCGCAGCAGGATCGGGCCGAGCTTGATGCGATCCTCGTGCTTGAGGACCGCCTTCCCTTCGACCTTCTTCCCGTTCACCAGCGACCCGTTGCCGCTCCCCAGGTCTTCGATGAGAAACTGGTCCCCTTCCTTAAGCACGCGGGCGTGCTTGCGCGAGACCATGTTCGATTCGAGCTGAATCGTGCATTCGGGCAACCGCCCGAGGACGGTTTCTGCCTGAGTGAGGGGAAACGATTTCGCTTCCCCTCCCTGAAGAATGACCAGGGATGCCATGGGGACAGTCCGCAACAAGGAAGGACGGAACGCGGAATGAAAAAGTGCGCGGATGCGGCGCGGAATGAATGAGGAATTGCGGCAATGCGCAACTCGATTCTAAGCCCGCGCCGACGAGCGTCGCAACATTCCATCGACGGATGGTCACTCCGAGACTGCAATCCGGAGTGGAAACCATTTAACGCAAAGGCGCGAAGAGCGCAAAGAAACGCAAAGGCAGACACTTCCTCAGAATGGATTCAAAATCAGATCGGTCGGATTCACCTTTGCGATCCGACCGAAGCTTCCCTTTGCGTCGCTTTGCGGCCATTGCGTCTTTGCGTTCCATCGCATTTCGGCTTTGCAGACGCCTCAGTCCTTCAGCAGGACGATCGCCTCGATTTCGACGGCGATGTTGCTGGGGAGCGAGCCCATGCCGACGGCGCTGCGGGCGGCCTTGCCGTTGTCGCCCCACAGTTCGGCCATCAGCTCGCTGAAGCCGTTGATGACCTGCGGGTGGCGGCCGAAATCGGGGACAGCGTTGACCATTCCCAGCACCTTCACCCAGCGCTCGATGCGGTCGAGGTTGCCGATCTGGGCCTTGAGCGTGGCGAGGATCGTCAATCCGACCTGGCGGGCCGCCTTCTTGGCGTCCTCTTCAGACATGTCGCCGCCAACCTTCCCGGTGATCATCGAGCCGTCCGGCAGCACGGGGCCGTGCCCCGAGATGTAGACCATCCGCCCGACCTGCACAATGGGGCTGTAGATTCCACCCGGCTTCGGCGCCTTGGGAAGTTCGAGGTTCATCTGGGCGAGGCGGGCTTCGGGAGTCATGACGGGCATCCAGGGAAAGTCGCGGTGAGAAAGAGTCGGCGCCGGTCCCAGTGTGCAGACTTCAGACCGCGATTTCCACCGACGAACGGCCGATGCGAGGTTTGCTCGATTGCGATGTTCGGACGGCGCTCCGACGGTTCTGGTGCGTGCCCCGGAGGGGCAATGGTCAATAGCCGGGGGCAACGCCCCCGGAAGCGAGCCCAACGTTCCTTCGGAAGCCCCAGAGGGGCGAAGGTTGAACATCGATCGGAATCACCGTCGCCCCTTCCGGGGCTTCGATCACAGAAGCAGATTAGAAACCGGGGGCGTTGCCCCCGGCTATTCACCTCTGCCCCTCCGGGGCTCAGAAACAGAACACCGACGTCCGTCACCAGGACGCATCAGGATTCAAACCATTCATCTGGCGCGATGGACAACGCCCGATTTCGGCCCCCTCACTTCCACGGGTTCCCTTCAGGCGTCGCGCAGCGCTCATCAACCACGATCCGCTCAGGCTTCGGTCCCGCATACACCCACAGCATTTCCATCGTGCTGTTCGATTCGTTGATGAAGTAGTGGACGCGTCCGCGCGGCTGCAGGGCGGTCGAACAGTCGCTCATGGTGTAGTGGCGGCCCTCGACCACGCACTTCGCGACGCCGGAGATAATGCAAATCGACTCATCGAAGTCGTGCACGTGGGCGGGGAGCCGGCCGCCGGGATGGAACAGCCCGTAGCCGCCGCTCATCTCGATCCCCGGCATCAGCGTGTCATTGAAGCAGTCGATGAACTCGGCGTTCGGGCCGGGCGTCATCCGCTTCGCGGTGGCGAAGCGATTGACCCGCTCGCCCCCCGGCTGGCCGGTCGAGTCTTCGGGCATGGCCCGCTTGGGGAAAAACTTGTCGACCAGCGTGCGGGTGGGGGAGTCGCTCGCCATCGCGATGTGGAAGACCGCCGGTTCGCTGCTGGACCGGTTGCGGGCCGAGTGGGCCATTCCGGCCGGAACCACGACGTTGTCGAGCTTCTTGAGCGTGTAGGCCCGCCCTTCCACCTCGACCGTCGCCGATCCCTGCAGCAGCGTGATCGACTCGCTGAAGGGGTGCGTGTGCATCGGCAGTACCGCTCCGGGCGAGAACGTGACGATCCCTGTCGTCAGATTCTTGGCGCGGTTGTGGTTGCCCACCAAGCATTCGAAATTCACGCCGCGTGAGATCTCGATGTGCTTCCCCGAGCCGACCGGATTCATCACTTCGGGACGATCGGGACGCATCGACTCCGGCGGACGCGGCAACGGTGGGACGGCGGCCGGACCGGCCGGCACCAGCGAAGCCTGTACCGCACGGTCGCGTCCGAACGTCGCCAGCGCGCCCTTCAGCGAGCGGAACAAGAGCCCCGTATCGAGCCCCAGCCCGATCATGCGGAAGCCCTGCTGCTGCCGCTCGCGGAGGTTGTCGTTGCTCGTCGCAATCAGCCCGCAGTTCCGCCCGGACCGCCGGATGGTGTCCTTCATCTGCAGGATCTGCTCCGCGACTCCCGGCCCTTCCCACTGCCCGCGGTGGCCGGCGGTCGACGAGAAATCGGCGGGGCCGAAGAACATCAGCTCGACCCCCGGCACCTGGCACATCAAAGGCACTTGGCGGACCGCCTTCACTGTTTCGATGATCGGCACCACCAGCACGTGCTCGTTCGCCTCGGCCGTGTGCTCGACGAAGCACTGCCCCCAGCACGTCGCCCGCTCGGCCCCGATTCCGCGCAAACCTTCCGTGGGGTACTGAGCGAAGGCGACCGCCTGCCGGAGCTGGTCGGCCGACTCGATCCACGGAACGACGACGCCGTCCGCCCCGATGTCGAGCGCCCGCTTGATGAGCCCGACGTTGAGCTCGGCGATCCGCACGAGCGTGACGGTGTCGCTGCGGACGGCCGCCCGCAGATGTTCAACCACTTCCTTCCAGTCGAGATGGCCGTGCTCGGCATCGATGACCACCCAGTCGAGCCCGAGCGCGACGGCCATCTCGGTAATGGTGGGGGATTCCAGTGTCACCCACAGCCCGAACACGGGTTGGTCGGCCGCCAGCTTGCGTCGCAGAGCACGAATCGCGGAGGTTTTCATCGAGCGCTCGAAAGAACCATCAGAGGCCGGAAAGTTTCCCCAGACATCCCGGTTTTCGGGGACGGGGCGGCCGTCAGCGGTTCATCATTCGAGAATCGTCCGTTCATGACCAGCGACTGCCACCGATTTCGGGTGGCGGGTCGTGCCCCGTGCGAAATCTGGTCCACAGGCGGATAGCGCGGGTGTTACCGCCTCTCCTCATCCGGCAAGATGATTGCGCGGTCGCGATCCATTGGCCGGACCACGACCTGGCAGATGTTGCGGGTGAATCCCTCGCCATACGCGGTCACCAGATTCGAGCCCCACACCAAGCCCGCTCCGCCGAGTCGGAAATTGTCCCCGGACCGCCGGGCGAAAGACGACCATCAGCCCTTCACGTCGAATATGACGCCCTGCGCCAGAGGCAGGGCGTCGCCGCCGTTGATCGTGCAGGTCTGCCGCCGCATGTAGGCCTTCCAGGCGTCCGATCCCGCTTCGCGGCCGCCGCCCGTCTCTTTCTCGCCGCCGAACGCTCCGCCGATCTCGGCCCCGGACGTTCCGATGTTGACGTTCGCGATCCCGCAATCGCTGCCAGCGGCCGAGAGAAACCGTTCGGAATCGCGGAGACTGTCGGTGAAGATCGCCGATGACAGCCCCTGCCGGACGCCGTTGTTCGCCGCAATCGCCTCGTCGATCGTCCGATACGTCATGACATAGAGAATCGGAGCGAACGTCTCTTCGCCGACGATCGGCATGTCGGCCCGCGCTCGCACCAACGCGGGGGTGACAAAGTATCCGGGGCGTTTCAAGCGTCCCCCCCCGCACACCACTTCGCCCCCCTGAGCCTTTGCCTCCTCGAGTGCCCGTTGCATCGCCTGGACCGAGGCTTCGCTGATCAGTGGTCCCATCAGTGTGCCCGGTTCGCCCGGATCGCCGATGGGGATGCTGGCATAGGCGGACTTCAGTCGAGAGAGGAATCCTTCGGCAATCGACTCGTGCACCAGGAGTCGTCGGAGCGTCGTGCAGCGCTGCCCGGTCGTGCCGACGGCGGCGAACACGATTCCACGTAGGGCGAGGTCGAGGTTGGCGCTCGGGGTCAGGATGACCGCGTTGTTGCCGCCGAGTTCGAGCAGCGTGCGGCCGAGTCGCCCCGCCACGACGGCCCCCACCTTACGTCCCATGGCACAGCTGCCGGTCGCCGAGACGAGCGGGACACGCTCATCAGCGGCCAGCCATTCCCCCGCTTCAATGCCCGCCCCGACGCACAAGGGGAACAGTCCCCCCAGTGCGGGCTCGGTGGGGAATGTCTCGCGGACCGTGTGCTGCAGGATGTGCTGCACGGCGATGGCGGTGAGCGGCGTCCGTTGCGACGGCTTCCAGACCGTGGCGTTCCCGCACACCGTCGACAACATCGCATTCCAGGCCCAGACCGCCACGGGAAAGTTGAATGCCGTCAACACGCCGACGATGCCGAGCGGATGCCATTGCTCGAACATGCGGTGTTGCGGGCGTTCGCTGGCGATTGTCAGACCGTACAACTGCCGCGAGAGGCCGACGGCGAAGTCGGCCATGTCGATCATTTCCTGGACTTCCCCTTCCCCCTCGGAAAGGATCTTGCCGGTTTCGAGCGTCACCAGGAGTCCGAGGTCTTGTTTGTGGTCGCGCAGCGCCTGACCGAATCGGCGGATCAGCTCGCCGCGCTGCGGGGCGGGAACAAGCCGCCACCGCAAGAACGCGGCCTGGGCTGCGGCGAGGCACAGGTCGTACTCGGCTCGCGACGCGGTCCGGACGCGAGCGAGGCTTTTCGCCGTCGCGGGATTGATCGATTCGATCGCCGTCCCGGTCCCATCGAGCCAGCGATCGGAGAAGACTCCGCTCACTTCGGAAGCGAGTCCAAGACGGCCGAGGAGTTCGGATGGGATAGTCATGACGACGGGTCGGATTGCGGATGTGGCACGGGCACTCCTGCCCGTGAGTCAGGATCAAGGAACAGATTTCGCACGGGCAGGAGTGCCCGTGCTACCGCGACGTCAAACGCCTCTCGTGGTGCGGTTTACTTCTTGCCCAGCGCCCGCTGGGCGGCAAAGAATTCCTGAAGGATCGCTTTACATTCTTCGCGCAGAACGCCGCCGAGAACAGTGGCGGTGTGGTTGAGCCGCGGGTCGTTGGTGATCTGGTAGAGCGTGTGGCAGGCTCCCCCCTTCGGGTCGGTCGTGCCATAAACCACCGTCGGAATTCGCGACTGCACGATCGCCCCCGCACACATCGGGCACGGTTCGAGCGTCACGTAGAGCGTGCAATCGAGAAGCCGCCACGAGCCGAGGGCCTCCGCCGCCTGCGTGATCGCGATCATTTCGGCGTGGGCTGTCGGGTCCTGCAGAGCCTCGCGCTGGTTGTAGCCCTCGGCGATGATGCGGTCGTCATGCACGATCACTGCTCCGACCGGCACTTCGTTCGCGTCGAATGCGATGCGTGCCTGGTTCAGGGCCTGCCGCATCCAGCGGTCGTGGCGTTGAAAGGTGACGTCGGCAACATCGATCACAGCGGGGCCTCGGAGCAGGAACGGTCGACATCGGTGGTGGGCGAGAAGGCGGCGGGACGCCCCAGTATAGCGGAGTTGCGTCACTCCCGATCCGCTCGGACATGGCCATCGCGGTGGTGCTGTGGGCGTTTCCGGCCGGGTTGCTTAGAATGTCGGTGGAAGCCGCCTTGTGTGAACGGCGCGCTTCGTTCTCTTCTTCCTGGAAGGATTCGCTCAGTGGATCTGCCTCGCAATCCGACGCGCCCCGTCCGCGTCGGCTCGGTGACCATCGGCGGCGGTCAGCCCATCGCCGTCCAGAGCATGACGGCCACCAAGACGACCGATATCGATGCGACCGTCGGCCAGGTGAACGATCTTTTGGCCGCGGGGGCCGACGTCATCCGCATCGCCGTCGACAGCCGCAAGGACGCCGAAGCCCTCGCCGAAGTCCGCCGACAGACGCGGGCCAATCTCTCGGTCGATCTGCAGGAGAATTACCGCCTCGCCGAGGTCGTCGCCCCGCACGTCGACAAGATCCGCTACAACCCCGGGCACCTGTATCACCACGAGCGCGAGAAGCCGTGGCAGGAGAAGGTGAAGTACATTGCCCAGGTGGCCCGGGACCACGACTGTGCCCTGCGGGTCGGCGTCAACTGCGGGTCGGTCGATCCCGCTCAGGCCGAGAAGTACGGCGAGGACGACTCGATCACGCCGATGCTCGAGAGCGCCTGGGAGCATTGCGACCTGCTCGATTCGATCGGCTTCGAGCGGTACTGCGTGTCGCTGAAGGATTCGGATCCGAAAAAGGTGGTCGAGGTCAACCGCCGCTTCTCGGAGCGTCGTCCGGATGTCCCGATTCACCTGGGCGTGACCGAAGCCGGTATCCCGCCGGACGGCATCATCAAGACTCGCATCGCCTTCGAGCAGCTCATCAGCCGCGGCATTGGCGACACGATCCGCGTTTCGCTCACGGTTCCGAATCCGCGCAAGAAGGAAGAGATTGCCGCAGGCCGTCAGATCCTGGCCGACATCGCTGCGGGACGCGTCCGCTCATTCGTCGACTTCGGACTCCCGACGCTCAACATCATCAGCTGTCCGAGCTGCTCGCGGGTGGAGAACGAGGCGTTCGTTGAACTGGCCGAGCAGGTCAAGGAGATGACCCAGTACGCGAAGGACCACAAAATCACGATTGCCGTGATGGGTTGCCGCGTGAACGGCCCCGGCGAGACCGACGACGCCGACCTGGGGCTGTGGTGCGGTCCGAACTTCGTGAACCTCAAGAAGAGAAGCGTCGAGCTGGGAGCTTTTCCTTACGATGTGATTCTCGGAAAGCTCAAGCAGGAACTGGATGCTCTGATCGCGCTGCAGCGAGCGTGAACAGAGTGATTTTCGGTTGGAAGCGGGGTCGCGGAAAAGACGACCATCCTCAGGCGAGGATCTCTTCGATCGCGCGGCCGCCGTGGGCGATGGCGTAGGGACGGTCGTTGTCGTAGACCTTCATCTCGGGGTCGATGCCGAGGAGCGTGTAGATCGTCGCGCAGATGTCGCTCGTGCTGACAGGCTTGTCCTTCACGTAGGCGGCCTGCCCGTCGGAGGCTCCGTGGATGGTTCCGCCCTTGATGCCGGCTCCGGCGAAGACCACGCTGTAGGCGTAGGTCCAGTGGTCGCGTCCCGCATTCTTGTTGACCTGCGGGGTGCGGCCCATGTCGCTCATCAGCACGACGAGCGTTTCATCGAGGAGGCCGGTTTCTTCCAGCTCGCCAAGGAGGGCCGTCCAGGTCAGGTCGAGGCTGGGGAGGGCCCCGCGGAGCCAGCCGAAGTTGTCGGCGTGGGTGTCCCACGAGTTGTCGCCGGGGAAGTCCCAGGTGACGTTTACGAAGCGGACGCCGGCTTCGACCAGCCGCCGCGCGATGAGGGCGCTCGAACCGAAGAGCGTGCGGTCATACTTGTCGCGGAGAGCGGCCGGGGCCGTGCTGAGATCGAAGGCGCTTTTCAACTTCGTTGACGTGAGAAGTCCCAGCGCCCGCTGCTGGATGCGGTTGACGTCATCGAGGCCGCCGCCTGATTCGAGCTGCTTCTGATGGCGGTTGAACTGCTGGAGCAGTCCCTCGCGGGCTTCGAGGGCGTCGAGCGTGATGCCGTCGGCCAGCCGCGTGTTCCGCGAGAGGAACGGCTCGCCGTCGAGCATCTTCATGCGGCCGACAGTCTTGTGCTTGGTCTTGTCGAACTCGGAAAAGAGGGGATCGTACCGCTTGCCGATGAACCCCGCATACGGCCCCGGATATCGGACCGTTCCCCCCGCGTTGCCGGCCCCCGCATAGTTGGGAAGGTAGATATAGTCGGGCAGGTCCTTCGTGGCGGGACGCAGGAACTCGCACACCGACCCCATGCTGGGGGGATAGGTGTCCTTGGTGCTGGTGATGTCGGCCAGGGCCAGTTCGAGACCGGTATAACTGGGGAGCGGGTTGTGGCAGCCTGCCTTGTGGTTCACTGAGCGGACGATGGCCGTCTTGTGCATCCACTTCGCCGACTGCGGGAGCAACTCGCCGATCTCGATGCCGGGGACGTTCGTGGCGATCGGCCGGAACTCGCCGCGGATGTTGTCCGGGGCCTCGGGCTTGAGGTCGTACATGTCCTGCGTGGGGGCGCCGCCCAGCAGGTACATGAGGATGACGCTCTTGGCCTTCCCCGGCCGCGTGTGCCCCTTCTCTTCGAGGGCCATCAGGCTGGGGAGGTTGAACGCTCCGCCGAGGAGCGAGAGGGCTCCCGCCTTCAGAGTTTCGCGCCGCGTCATTCCGTCGCAGAGCCGTCGCCGGCTGCCCAGCATCGTGATCATGGGGAACCCCTTTGGGGGGAAAAATGAAATCCGAAATTCCAATGTCGAAGGAAACTCAAAAGGGCCGAAATGTCAAAAAGGAATCTCGTTTCGCCCACCTTTTGAGTTTTGACCTTTTGACATTTCCTTAGACATTTGTTTTTCGACCTTCGACCTTCCGCCTAATGCCGGAACAGGAACTCGTTCGTGTTGAGCAACGCCCAGTGAATGTCTTCCCAGGCGGCCCGCTGGTCGGACGCCTGTTGCACGTGATTCAGAGCGGTCCGGGTCTCATCGGGGACTGGTCTGCGTGAGAGCGTGGCGAGGAACAGCTCGGTCACCATCTCTTCGTCCGGGGCCTTTCGCTCCATCAGCTGGCCGATTCGGTTTTTGGGAGCGCGGACCTTTCCGAGCAGGAAATCTCCATTCTTCACTTCGAGCGCCCGGGCGAGGTTGATGTCCCCTTCCCGTTCGCATTCGCAGGCCGCCTCGCGAGCGGGCTGGCCGAACGACTTGAGGAAGGGATGACGATCCCACGAGGCGTAGCGCCCGCCGGTGTAGATCACCTGACCGTCGGGGAGCTGCGTCGCCCGCGTGCCGGCTGGAACGCCGGTGAACTCTTCGGGCTGGGCCGTCGCATCACAGATTGCGTCGAGCAGCACCTCGGCGGTAAGCCGCTTTCGCTTCACCAGGGCGTGCGAGAAATACTTCTCGTCGGTCTGGTTGCTGGTGTTGCTGTGCGTGCTGAGTTGATAGGTCCGCGAGTTCGCGATGGAGCGGATGATGTATTTGACGTCATAGTTGCGGGCGATGAACTCCTTCGCCAGACCATCGAGAAGCGGGTCGTTGACCGGCGGGTTCGAGTCGCGGAAGTCATCCGGCGGGTCGACGATGCCGCGGCCCAGCATGTGATACCAGAGGCGGTTGACGATCGCCTTGGCGAAGAACGGGTTCTTGTCCGACGTGATCTGCTCGGCCAGGGCGAGGCGACGGTCGGTGTCGGCGGGGATCTCGGTGGCCGGCATCCCGAGAACCTTCGGGGCCATCGTCTTCCCCGAGTTCGGATTGACGGCTTCGCCACTCGATCCGGAGAAGATGACGAGCGAATTCTCGCGGAGCTGCCACGGATAGTTCTGCGGGGGGAGTCCCGGGAACTCGGCGTCGGGTTTGGCCTTCAATCGCGAGAAGAAAGCCGCCATGTGGTGGTAGTCGTCCTGGGTCCACCGCTCGAACGGGTGGTTGTGGCACTGGGCGCACTGCAGGCGGATGCCGAGGAAGAGCTGGGCGGTCGACTCGGCGAGCCCTTGCGGGTCGCGGACCACGGCCGCTCCGTTGTTGTAAGGGCCGCGGTAATAGTTGGCGGGCGGATTGCTGAACGTGCTGCCGCTCGCGGTCAGCAGTTCCTGGACGACCTTGTTCCAGGGGGTGTTGCGGTCGATGTGCGTGCGGAGCCATTCGCGATAGGCGTGGCTCCCTTTGATCTGAATGGTGAGCCGGTTCGACCGCAACACGTCGAGCCACTTGTGGGCCCAGAAATCGGCGTAGTCGGGACGATCGAGCAGCGCGTCGATCAGCCGCGCCCGCTTGTCGGTGGTCGTATCGGCGAGGAACTCGCGGACGTCGTCGGGCTTCGGCAGCACCCCGCACAGATCGAGGTGAACCCGGCGGACGAACTCCTCATCGGTGCAGAGTTCCGAGGGCAGGATGTTGAGCATCCGGAGCTTGTCGAAGACGTGCCGATCGATGTCGTTGTGTTGCGGCGGATTGGTCCAGGCGAAGTCGGCCTTCGGCTCGAGATAGGTGAGGCGAACACACTCGATGATGTCACAGTAGCGGCAGAGGATGGCGACCTCGCCCCGCTGCTTCAGCTCGACGAGGCCGTTGGGGTCGACCGTGGCGGTCGTCTCGTCGCTGCAGCTGAAGGCGGTGAGCCGCGTGACATCGCGGACGGTTCCATCGGCGAAGTGAACCAACACGGCGAGCTGCTGCCAGCGGGCCGGAGCGAGCGTGACGCGACTTCCCGGAAGGATCTCGACCTTCTTCAGGGCGGGGAGCGTCGAGGGGTCATCCTTCAATCCTTCGGCCAGCCACGTTCGGATGGCTTCGGCGGGGACCTTGTTGGATGAGAGGAGCCGGGGGCCGCCTTCGTGGGCGACGACTCCGAGTCCCTTCTTGAGGATCAGGCTCGCGTCGGGGTCAAAGCGATCGGTGCGGCGACTGAGGGCGGAGTGAGTCAGCTCAAGGTAGTCGGCGGGCGGGTTGTAGCCGCGCAAGCTCAGCTTGAATCCGCCGCGCCCGCTCGGAATGCCGTGGCACGCCCCCTGGTTGCAACCCGCGACGTTGAGGGCCGCGATGAAATCGTGCCGGAAGCTCGTCGGCCGGGGGTTGTCGAAGTTCGTGATCTCGACGGGGATCGATGTCTTCTGCTGCCCCGCCTGAATGGTGAGCGTTGCGGTGCCCGTCTTCAGCGGCTTGACGAGTCCGCCCGGGCTGACCGAGACGATGCCTGCGGGCTCCACTTGCCATGTGCTGAGTGGCGTCAGGTCGCGCTTGCTGCCGTCCGAGTAGCGGCCCATCACGAGGATCTGCTGCAGATCGGGGGGACCGGCGAGTTGAATCCGCGGCGGATGAACGGCCAAGGCCACCGGTTGGCCGATGAGCGCCGCTCGCTCCTCGGCCGCTTCCGGAAGTCCCGCCATGGCCGACGCGGTCGACATGACCAGCCCGGCCAGGGCCAACACGCTGCGCAGCGACACGATCGAGGAGGCTTTCATGAGCGGGCATTCCTCGGCAGCAGGATCGTCTGATCAAGCGGCGGTCGAAACCGCACAGACTGGATATCCAGAGGGTATCTCGGCAGCGACAGGTGTCAAGCACCAGCAGATCGATCGGTTCGTCCGCCCTTCCACTGGATGGCATCAGCAATCGCCGTTGGGAACATCGTAACCGACAGACGTCGCGAAAGCCGCACTCCGACGGTCGATTTTTCGACGTTCGACGGACTTGGCTGTGGACGATTCTGGCAGTCCGAGGGGCCACGGAAACGACGGATGGGACGGAGACCACGGAGGAGGAAACCACGGTCCGTGTCGCTCAGTTCTCTCCGTCGTTTCCGTGGCCCTGCCTTTCCCCTCCCGCTGGACGTTGCAATCGTCGGATCACTCGCTGAAAATCGCCCACGGGAACGACTTCTGTCCGACACTGCCTCTCGGGGAGTACGCCGATGATCCGCTCTACCTTTCGTCTTCTGGTTCCGACCGCGCTTCTGCTCGTCCCGTGCCTGCTGGCGGCCGATGAGCCCGCCGACAAGACGGCCGACGTCAAGGTCAAGGACATCACGCTGAAGGTTCCGAGCACGTGGAAGCAGGAAGAGCCGTCGAACAAGCTGCGGCTGGCGCAGTTCGCCATCCCCAAGGCCGAGGGGGACAAGGAAGCGACCTCGCTGGTGATTTCGTCGTTTCCGGGGGGCGGCGGAGTTGATCAGAACCTGCCGCGGTGGGTGGGTGAGTTCTCGCCGGATGGCCGTTCGATGAAGATGACGTCGGGCAAGTCGAAGCAAGGGGAATACGTCGTCGTCGACCTGAAGGGGACGCATATCGGGACGTCGTTCGCCCGGCGCCCGGAGCCGCTCCCCGGCGCCCGCATGCTGGCCGTGCTCCTCAAGACGGACGACGACAGCTACTACTTCACACTCGTCGGTCCCGAGAAGAGCGTCGCCGCCCAGGCCGAGGCGCTCCGCGGGGCGCTCGGCGTCTCGTCGAAGGACGAAAAGGAATACAAGCTCGAGAAGTAGTCGTCTGTACGGGTTTTGGCGGCCGGAATTGCCAAAAACCGGCATTGCTTGAACCCCCCGTCAGATCCGATAATCTCCCCTCACCGTCGCGGCTTGCCCAAACGGCGTCCGCGACGGTGTTGTTCTGCAACGGCCCGTCTTTCTTTCCGGTTGGACTGATGCCCCCTCGACTCAGCCTGGCTCTGCTGGAGGTTCACAACCTCGCTCCGTCGCTCATGGTGGCGGATGTCTGCTCGAAGTCGGCGAACATCACGCTGCTGGGCATTGAAAGCACCGACGGACCGCAGCAGTGCATCAAGTTGGTGGGCGCGACGGCCGACGTCACCGAGGCCGCCGAACGCGGCGCGACGGTGGCGAAGCGGATGGGCTCGCCGGTCACGGTCACGGTGATTGCCGCCCCGCTCGACGTGGTTCGGGCGATGGCCGATTCTCCCCCGGTTTTCAGCCCGCTGCTGGGCTTGTACGACTACCGCAAACCTCGAGGCGACGCGATGGCGACGACGGACGCGATTGGACTGTTGGAAACCCAGGGGCTGGTCGCGGCGATCCACGCCACCGACGACATGCTGAAGTCGTCCAACGTGACGCTCGTGGGGAAGGAAAAGATCGGTGCGGCATACATCACGATCATGGTGAAGGGGGACGTCGCCGCCGTTCAGACCGCCATCGAAACCGGCAAGCGGACGGTCGAGCGTCTCGGCGGCAAGCTGATTCTGGCCGACACCATCGCCCGCCCCCACCCGGATCTGGCGTCGCTGCTGCCGAAGTGACCGCTGCTGTGCGTGGGCATCAAGCTGTCACGCCGAGGGAACCGGTGGTTTCCTCGGCGCCAGGCCCTTTGTCGCCTCCCCCGGATCTTCCCGTGATCGGGTGTTCGACGTATCGAACACCCGATTTTTGTTGACGCAAGCACTCGACTTCCGGTCTCCATCCGCGACGAAGCAGGCTTGGGGGCAACGTGGATCTGACCCCGCGTCGGACCCTGATTCGACGACCAACGGCGCGGCACCCGAAGTTCCCTGGCGAGACGGGGGAAGAGTTCTCCCGCCGTTCGACGCATGGTCGACACGTGCCGTCCCGTAACGCATACTCAATGAGCGATGCGTGACCCGGAAGCGGAACGCGATTCCATCGGCTCGCGGAAGTGTGCGGGGAAGACGCGGATGATGAACCGAAACGCCAGCGGCCGCAGGACGAAACGGGGCAACGCGCGTGATGTGCGGATTGCCGTGTGCGCGGTCGTCGTTATTGTCTCGTCACTCCACCCCGCCGTGGCAGATGACGCCGGGGATTATTTCGAGACGCGAATCCGGCCCGTCCTTCAGCAGCATTGCTATGAATGCCACAGCGCGGAAGCGGCGAAGTCGAAGAAGCTGAAGGGGGCACTGCTTCTGGACACCCGCGAGGGAACTCGTCGCGGGGGGGAGACGGGACCGGCCGTCGTGCCCAGGGACGTCGGCAAGAGCCTGCTGATTTCGGCATTGCGCCACGAGTCCTTCGAAATGCCGCCGAGCGGGAGGCTTCCCGAGAAGGTTGTCGCGGACTTTGTGAAGTGGATCGAGATGGGGGCGCCCGATCCGCGCGACGGGACAACCGCGACGCCTCACGGAAGTCCCATCGATTTCGCCGCCGCCCGGCGTTCGCACTGGGCGTTCCAGCCGCCGTCGAAGGGAGCGGCTCCGGAAGTGACCGAGGCCCGCGCGACGTGGCCGCGCGGCGAAATCGATCGGTTTGTGCTCGCGCGGCTGGAAGCGGAGGGAATGCAGCCAGCGGCCCCGGCCGATCGGCGCGACCTGCTGCGGCGGGTCTCCTTCGGGCTGATCGGTCTGCCGCCGACGCCCGAAGAGATGGACGCTTTCCTGAAGGACGAGTCGCCGGACCCGCTTCCAGCGGTCGTCGACCGGCTGCTCGACTCTCCACACTACGGCGAGCGCTGGGGCCGGCACTGGCTCGACGTCGCCCGCTACGCGGACGACCAGGCGCTGGCCAACGCCCGCGACAACGTTCACGCCTTCCGCTATCGCGACTGGGTCGTCCAGGCTTTGCAGAATGACATGCCGTATGACCGCTTCCTGCGGCTGCAACTCGCGGGCGACCTGCTGACGGAGCCGGTCGACGATTACTTCGGGCGGTTGGCGGGGCTCGGATTTCAGGGGCTCGGGCAACTCTATCATCGCGGGAATTTTCCCGAGCAGGTGATGGCCGACGAGCTAGATGACCGCATCGATACGGTCTCGCGCGGCTTACTGGGGCTGACAGTCGCCTGTGCCCGCTGCCACGACCACAAGTACGATCCGATTCCGACGCAGGATTACTATTCGCTTGCCGCTGCCTACCAGGGAGCGAACTGGCTCGACGTTCCGCTCGCTCCGCCAGATGCCGTCGCCCGGCACGCGCGGTTTGTCGAAGAGACAAAGCAGCGGGAGGCCGCGCTGGCCGAATGGGTGAAGTCACGGGGGCGGCAGTTGTCCGAAGCGCCGCTCCGCAACCTGCGACCGTACCTCGACGAGGCATGGCGGGTTCACGTCCGAAAGTCGCAGAATCAGCCGGTCGACGAGAAGGCCGTTGCTGCCGAGAAGGGACTGACGGTCCACTTCCTCTCGCGCTGGGTCCAGCTGCTTCAGGCGGGCGAGGTTGGCAAGGAACGCGTCCCGCTGGCAGGATGGCACAAGGTGGCCCGCGAGGCGGCGACGATGGCGGACGCCAAGGCCGCGACGATCGATCCGCCCGCGCCGCTGGCCACCGCCGCCGATGACCTGGCCCGCCTGGCTGTCACTCTCGCCGAAGAACTGGCGCGCATTGAAGCCGCCCACCAGCAGGCTCTGGCCGCGGCGAAGTCGGACGAGGAACGCAGGAAGGTCGTTCGCCCCGAGCTTTCGATGGCCGCCAAGGCCTTGCAGGTCGCACTCATCTCCGATGGAAAATCGCCGCTCGCGATTGCTGCGGGGGAAGTGGTCGGACTCCTGGACGACGCCGGAAAGCGGGAACATCAAACCCGCACCGCCGATCTGGAAGTCTTCAAGAAGACCGCGCCCCCCGCACCGCCGCTGGCCCATGGCGTCGCTGGCGGGGGCAACGCCATGCGGATCCATGTGCGCGGAAACGTCGAACGCAAAGGAGACCTCGCGCCCCCCGGGGTCCTACGGGTGCTGACGTCCGGACCGGCCGTGGACGCCGCGCCCGCAGGAGCCGCACCTGCCACGCCTCGCTTCAACCGGCTCGACCTCGCGGAAGCCATCGCTTCACGCGACAACCCGCTCACCGCAAGAGTCCTCGTCAATCGAATCTGGCATCACCACTTCGGCCGCGGAATCGTCTCCACTCCGAGCAACTTCGGCACTCTGGGCGAACGCCCCTCGCACCCGGAATTGCTCGACTTTCTTGCCGTCTCGTTCATGGAGCATGGCTGGTCGCTCAAGTGGCTGCACCGGCAGATCGTTCTCTCGGAGACGTACCGCCTCTCGTCGAAAGCCGACCCCGCGAACATGGCCCGCGATGTCGAGAACCGTCTGCTGTGGCGGTGGTCGCCCCGGCGGCTCGACTTCGAAGCGTGGCGCGACACCGTGCTGGCCGTCTCGGGGCGACTCGATCGAGCCCTCGGAGGGCCGTCGCAACCTGTCGATGGAAGCGTGCGGCGGACGATCTATTCGAAGATCAGCCGCTCGCGGCTCGACCCGACGCTGGCGACGTTCGATTTCCCTGATGCCAACGTCTCGAGCGAGAAGCGAAGCACCACGACGGTCGCCCAACAGCAGCTCTTCGTGCTCAACAGCCCCTTCATGATCGACTCCGGCAAGGCATTCGCCGCCCGCGTCAACGCCGTGGGTCAGAATGACGACGAGCGCATCGCGGCTGCATATCGGATGGCGTTCGGACGAGCGCCGACGGAGGGAGAGCGTGAAATCGGTCGGCGGTTCCTGTCGACGGCGACGACCGCTTCCGGCGATATGCTCACGCCGTGGCAGCGCTATGCCCAGGCGCTGCTGGCCAGCAACGAATTCGCGTGGGTGCCGTGAATCACCTGTTGCCGAGACGCTCGGTATGCGGATTGGCCAGACATTCTGGTGAATTTCAATCCATGTGTCGGCTTTGGGCGACGGTCTTTCTCCGCAGGCTTCAATTCACGTCCCTGCTCTGGGTAAACTCCACCCAGTGCGCGGCCCGCGCTGGTGGGGGTCTTGCGCCCTTTTTCGTCCGCGCCCGGATGGGGCGACTTACCTCAGAATCTCCCAACCTTTCCGCACTGCTCCATGGCCATTGAATTCAAGTTGCCGCAAGTTTCCGAAGGCGTCACCGAGGCCGACATCGCCGAGGTCAACGTCGCGGAAGGAGACACCATCGAACCCGGCCAGGTGGTGTGCGTCGTCGAGACCGACAAGGCGGCAGCCGACATCGATTGTCCCCATGCGGGGAAGGTGGCGAAGGTCCACGTCAAAGCCGGCGACACGGTGAAGATCGGCCAGACGCTGCTGACGATTGAAGCATCGTCCGATGCTCCTGCGCCGAAGAAGGGGTCGCCCGCTCCGGCCAAACCGGCGGCGAAGGCCGAAGCCTCGAAACCGGCCGCGAAAGCCGAGCCCGCCAAGCCCGCTGCCAAAGCCGCCGAGTCCCCGGTGCGGATGGACCGTCCCGGCTCGACCTCGCGTCCCGAGCCGACGGCGACCGAGGATTCGCCCACCACGGCTTCGCCGAAGACGTTGGCGGTCGCCCAGACCGATGGGACCAATGGCAGGGACAACACGCCGCTGCCGGCCGCCCCCTCGACGCGCAAGCTCGCCCGCGAACTGGGCGTCGACCTCAACCGTGTCCCTGGCACCGGCCCCGGCGGCCGCATCACCAACGACGACGTCCAGTCGTTCGTCCGCACCATCGCCTCCAGCAACACCACGCTGACCGTCGCCGGTTCGGTCGCGCAGACTCCCGCACTCCCCGACTTCACGAAGTTCGGCGAGCTCGAACGCGTCCCGATGAGCCGCCTCGCCAAGACGGCTGCCGCCAACCTGACGATGGCCTGGCAGACGATCCCGCACGTCACCCAGCACGACCTGGCCGACATCACCGAGCTCGAATCGGCCCGCAAGCACTACATGGAGAAGGTCGGAAAGAACGGAGCCAAGATCACGATGACCGCCATCATGATCAAGGCGGCCGTCGCGGCCCTCAAGGCCTTCCCCCACTTCAACTCCAGCATCGATATGGCGACCGGCGAGGTCGTCTACAAGAAGTTCTATAACATCGGCGTGGCGGTCGACACCGAGTTCGGCCTCGTCGTGCCGGTCGTCCGCGACGCCGACCGCAAGAGCGTCCTGCAGTGCGCGGCCGAGTTGACCGAAATCGCCGAGCGGGCCCGCAACCGCAAGCTCGACATGTCGGACATGCAGGGGGGGACCTTCACCATCACCAACCTCGGGGGAATCGGCGGGACGAGCTTCACGCCGATCGTCAATTACCCCGAAGTGGCGATTCTCGGCATGTCGCGCAGCCGCTGGCAGCTGGAGATCATCGACGGCAAGCCCGAGCCGCGTCTGATGCTCCCCCTCTCTCTGTCGTACGATCACCGCGTGATCAATGGCGCCGACGCGGCCCGCTTCGTCGCGAAGCTGACGCACAGCCTCTCGGACTTTTTCCAGATGCTGATTGAGTAGAAGAGCAAGCCTGCTCGGCCGTGGGATCGCCTTCCAGGCTGTCAGTGAAGCTTACGCCGATAAGCAACTGTCACTTGCTGCGAACGGCAGACAGATTGATCGTTGGTCATTGGCCGTTGATCATTGATCATTTTCCTGAAATGACCACTGACCAATGATCAACGACCAATGACAATTCTCCGGAAACGGCCTTCCATACTGGAAGCCTGTCCCACGGAAGAGAGACGCGCCCCATGAAATTCATGCTGCTCATCTACAGCCACGAGAACGACTGGACCGAGGCCGAGCGCGACGCCTGCTTCGCCGAATCGATCGAGCTGACGAAAGAGCTGCACGCAAGCGGGCAGTACCTGGGGGCCTCGCCGCTTCAGCCCATCCGCACCGCGACCAGCGTGCGGGTACGAGACGGCAAGCGGACCGTGACGGACGGCCCCTTTGCCGAAACCTACGAGCATCTGGGGGGCTATTTCCTCATCGAAGCTCGCGACCAGGACGAAGCGGTGGCGATTGCGAGCCGGATTCCCGGGGCCCGCAAAGGGACCGTCGAAGTCCGTCCGATTCTGGAACTCGCCGGACTCCCGACCGACGCCTAAGCTGCGGCGTGGGCCTGGCGATCGTGTCCTTCAAGAATCGAGGCTTCTCATGTCGACCGACGCTTCCGCAGCGGTCACCGCTCCGTCGAAGGCTGCCCTCTGGACGGGCCGCATTCTGAGCGGGCTCATCGGAACGATGATGCTGCTCGACGGAGTGATGAAGATCGTCAAGCCGAAGGAAGTGGTCGAGCAGACGGTGAAGATGGGCTACGCCGAGGGCGTCATTCTGCCGCTTGGCGTCGTCCTTACCATCAGCGCGGTGCTGCACCTGATTCCGCAGACGGCCGTAATTGGCGCCATCCTGCTGACGGGCTACCTCGGTGGAGCGGTCGACGCCCATGTGCGGAACGGCGATCCCGCATGGCAGATGGCGCTGCCGGCACTTTTCGGCGTGCTGATCTGGATCGGCCTCGTTCTGAGGGACCGGCGGCTGCGGGCCCGCTTCCTGTGGCGCGATTGAAGTCGACTGTCGAGCCTCTCTGCGCCGCGGCACTTCGCGCAAGATGGATGGGTCCTGCGTGAAACATCATGCGCGCGGCACGCTCCGCTGACGCCGATCGGTGGTTGGCCGACCGACGTTCGATGCAATCGCGTGCGGCTCGGATCGGTCGGGATGCGGTGAGGCCGCGACCGAATCCGATGCGGAAGGATGTGGCTCTCGGCGACCCGGAAATCGACCTCCGAGCCCCGGTAATGTGTATCATTCGGATGATATGTGACGCAAAGTCGCGACAGTCTCATCCGTCTCGGTGGGCGCTGGGCGCGCAGCGATTTTTGGCGGAAACGCTCGAAAAGGCCGCCTAAATCGCGATGAGATGGGGGAATACGCGCTCTTCTCAGCCCCCCTTAAGGCGACGGCATTGCGTTTGCGTGATGTTCTCCAGCGGAATTTGAGTTCGCTTGTTACGCGGGGACGAGGGAAAGAGCGGCGGTCAGCGAAGGAAGCTCCCGCCATCCCGCAGGAAGCTAGTGACGGTTTTCTATTGGGAGTGGTCAAGATGTTCACTAACCGCACCTTACTCTCGGCCCTGGCGGGAGCAGGTCTGGTCGCCACGCTGGCGGGAGTCGGCTTCGGACAGGCCCAGCCAGGCGGTCCGGCATTGAACCCGCCTGCCGCGTCGGATCCGGCGCTGCCGGATGCCGCCCCGGACGACAAGGACCCTAACCTGCCGGAAGGGGCGGAAGTCTATACGCGTGGACCACTTCACGAAGCCTTCGCCAAGCCCGTCACGAATGACCCGGCCGAAAGCCCGGTCATTTCGAAAAAGCCGCCGGAAGCGGTCGATGAAATCCCGCCGGACGAAAAGCCCGAGGGGAATAATGTCGTCTGGATTCCGGGATACTGGGCCTGGGATGAAGAACTCGATGACTTCCTGTGGGTGAGCGGACTGTGGCGTGATGCCCCACCGGGACGTCGCTGGGTCCCCGGCTATTGGACCGATGTGGATGACGGATACCGCTGGATCCAAGGAGCATGGGTCAATGCGGAAGCCGAGCAGTTGACCTACCTGCCCCAGCCCCCCGCGTCTCTTGAGACCGGGCCCTCAAGCGAAGCGCCCAGCGAACAGCACATCTGGGTTCCGGGCTACTGGGACTATGGCACATCTTACAACTGGCGCCCCGGATACTGGACTCCCTACCAGGAAGACTGGATCTGGGTTCCGCCCCATTACCACTACACGCCGAGCGGTTTCCTCTTCGTCCCCGGCTACTGGGACTACCAGTTCGTCGACCGCGGGCTCGCCTTCGCCCCGGTTTACTTCAGCCGTCCGTGGGCCGGACCGTACTACCCCGCGGTCGTGGTGAATACGTGGTCGAACTTCTTCGTGAATCTGTTCGTCAGCCCGCGGACGGGCTGGTACGTCTACGGAAACTACTACAATCCGGTCTGGTCCCGGGCGGGCGTCGTTCCGTGGGATTCAGTCCACGGCGGGCGTCGTGGGTATGATCCGATCTTCGCGCACTATCACCACCGTCATGGCGACGTCTTCACGAACCGCCTTCGCGGCTGGCACAACCACTACGTCAACAACGTCAACGACCGCCCGCCGGTGACCTGGTCGCGGCAGCGCGACTTCCTCCGCTCGCGGCCGAACGATGCGGCGGTGCGGCAGGCGGCCCTCGCGACCAGCCTCCGCCGCGTGACCCGCGACAACGATCAGCCGTTCCGGTTCGCTCACCTTAGCCGCGAGCAGCAGTCGGCCGCCCGTGAGCATGCCCGCGATCTCCGCACGTTCCAGCGGGAACGGGTCGACTTCGAAAAGCAGGGCATCGCCGCAGGAGGACGCCGCGATAACGACAACCGCCCGCAACGGTCGCTGAAGCTGCCGAACGATCCGCGATTCCAGCGATCCGCGACGGTTTCTCGCAGTAACGAAACCCCGGTTCCGGGAGGACGTCCGGGAGCCAACATCCCGGGTCGAAACGACAACCAGCCGGGTGCGCCGGGCAATCGTCCGGGCCGAGGAAATGAAGTCGGCAGGACTCCGAATCTCGATCCGCGTCCGGGTCGCGACAACGACCCGCCGGGAACTCGTCCGGGTCGTGGTCCAGGACGCGACAATCGCGACAACCCGGGACGCGACAATCGGGACAACAGCGTCGCCGGACCGGGACGCGGGGATAATCCGCGAAATGACGCGGCGAACACACCCCGTCCGGGGCGACCGACCATCCCAGGGGCCCGGCCGATGCCGAACGCCGATGACGAGAAGACGACCAACACGCCGCGTCCGAACATCCCGTCGCGGACGCCGGGAATCGGAACGAATCGTCCGGGCGAACGTCCGACGATTCGCGGGCAGTCTCCCGAGACTCCGCGGAGCCCGCTTCCCGGAACGACGCCGGGAACGGGAACGCGGCCCGGGACGGGGACTCCGGGCGTGAATCCGGGGACCACTCCGGGAACCCGTCCTGGAGCGGGAACTCCAGGAACCACGCCGGGGACGCGTCCGGGCGGCAACATTCCGGGGCTTCGTCCGGGGTCGAATCCCGGATCGAATCCAGGCGTTGTGCCGGGTGGCGGCAACCGTCCGGGAGCCGGCGTGACGCCGAGCCTCCCTCGCTCGAATCCTCCGGCGGCGGGGGGCGGCGTGCCGAACATCCCGCGGACGCAGACTCCGTCCATCCCACAGCAGCCGCGGGTTCCTTCCGCCACGCCGAGCATCCCTCAGCAACCGCGGGTTCCTTCGGCTACGCCGAGCATCCCGCAGCAGCCGCGGGTGCCGTCGGCAACTCCCAACATTCCACGATCGAGCCCGGGAGCGATTCCGGGGGGCGGCGGCGGACGTGCTCCGGGCGCGGGCGGGCAGCCGCGAACGCAGTTCACACCTTCGGTTCAACCGCGATCGTTCTCCCAACCGCAACAGTCATTCTCCCAACCGCAACAGTCATTCTCCCAACCTCAACGATCGTTCTCTCAGCCGCAGCGATCGTTCACCCAACCGCAGCGGTCGTTCTCGCAGCCGCAGCGGTCGTTCACTCACCCGCAGCGATCGTTCTCGCAGCCTCGGATGGCGACGCCTCAGCCTCGTGCGCCGCAGATCCAGGCGCCGCAGATCCGCTCGCAGCCGCAGGCACGGCCGCAAGGACCGGCGGGGCGGGGAGGCCCGCAAGGAAATCGCGGTCGCGGCCGATAACGTCGCAGGTTCTGAACACCCGGGATATCCCAAAGCAGCAGGCCCTCGAAGCTGGAAACGGTTTCGAGGGCCTCGCTTTTTTGATGATCCCGTTGAGCCCGGCTCGTCGCCGTCGCAAGCGCCCTCGTTCGTGGTTCGAACGGTTCTCCGGCGAGCCGTCTCGCAGCGATCAATGCAGGCGCCTGACGCCGCGTTTCGACACGAAGCGGCAATCTACTTGTCGACTGGCAGCGTGATCGGGGCCGGGCGGTCGTAAGCGACCGAGGGGGTGTGCGAGTCGGCGAGGGGCTGCCTGAGTTGAACGGGACGCAGGTAGTCGAACGGATCGGGGATCATAAGCCGCTCTGGCGGCGGTGAGACGGGATCGTTGAAGGCGAGCGGCGACAGGAGCGACTTCCATGCGGACGCTGCGCCCGGGTCATCGTGGATCTGCGGCTTGAGGTCGAAGGGTGCGGCCGTCTGAGCGAGCGGGGGCATTTCATCCGGCGCGGGTGACGAGACGTATGTGCGGGCGACGTAGGAGAACGCCGGCTGCTCGGGGACGAGGCTGGTCGAAAACTCCGGCGGCTGCGGACGATCGAGCGTGGGCAACACGCGTTTGATGAGCGGATGTTCGAGGGGGAACGAGCGCGACTCGCCCGAGGGGAGCGGTGTGGTAAACGACCAGAGCTGCCGATCGGTGACATCTGGAAAGCGCGGTGCGGGGCGGCTGGGTTCAGCCACCCACGGCGGATTGGGCAGCTCGACTTTCCGCGGAGGCGGCAGGCGTTCGGCTTGGAGTTTTCCCGCGGGGTCGTCGCGGAACTGAAACGGAGCGGCCGCCGGCGATCCGCCCCTCAGTGTGGTCGAGGCGGCCGGAGGCGCAGCGGCGATCTCGGTCGCGGGCGTTGTGAGGGATGTTTGGGCCGAAGCCGCGTCCTTCGTGATCGTGGAGACGGATTTCGCTTCGACCAATTCTTCAGAGGCCCCGCGAGATAACGGCGGCTGATTGGCGGTTGGCTCGATTGCGTTTGCCGGGGGGACCAGCGACTCCGTCTCTGGTCGAGGCTTCGAATCGACGGCAACCCGAACCTCGCTGGAGGGCGCCTGGGCGGATGACGAACCCTCGTCGACGCTTGGCGTGACGGATGGAGTCCGCGTTGCGCCGCAGCCGGTCATCAGGATTCCGAGGCCGGCAAGGCCGGCGAGCCCGCGAAGGCGCCAGTGAGTCCACGTGAATCTCGGCATTGGACAACCCCGTGCGTCACGCGAAGACGATGGTCGACTCTCGAGAAATCACCGCAGCCGTTACGGCACTTCAATCAGCAGCTTCACCGCGGTTCCGATTTCGGGCAGCACCTTCGGGTTCGTCTCGAGCTTGATCAGCTTTTCGTCCTTCAAAGTCAGGTTCGACTGAAAGACGGTTTCGTCGGTCACGGGGAAGATTGAAATGAGCGTTCCTGAGTCGTCGGCCGCGTAGATCTCGGGCTTGTCGGGATCGGTTTTCTTCGACGCCGAACCGGTGAAATGCCACTTGAGCTTTGGCAGCGTCTTTCCGGTCTTTTTGTCGACCATCGTCTTTTCGACGCCCAACTTGCGGGTGGTTCCGCCCGGGCCCGGGATTTCGAGCGACAGGACGACTTCAGGGCCGGCGGCCACCGCGTCCTCGCCGCGGGCGGGCTTCCCCGCCTTGAGGCCGAGGCTTTCGACGGCCTTGTGAATCTCGCTGGGCGCGACGTCGATCGTGACGACCGTTTCGTGCGCCTTCTTCCCCTTAGGATGCGGATGGCAGGCGACAACCTCGAGCGGATAGATGTCGGCGAGGTTCGGCAGCTTGCGCAGCGCGATTTTTGCGGGAACGGAGATGGTCTTCTTGTCTTTGTCGACGACCACGCCTTCGGACTTTTTCTCGTCGGCAGCCATGAGGGGCTGGCACGCCAAAGCCAGCGACCAGAGTGCCATCATCACCGAAGTGCGTGGGAGAGCCATCGTCGTGAGTTCCTCTGGGAACCTCGGGTCAGGGGACTCGCGGAATCGTAGTCCGGCCTTCCAAGGCCGGACAGAAAGAATGCTGCCGTCCCGGTGAGAATCACTTTCGCCTCCCGGCCTGGGAAGGCCGGGCTACGGCAAGACCGAGCGTCAGCGTCCTAAACCGCTTCCGCCTCTTTATCTTTGCGGCGGGCGCGGGTTCGTTTCGCCTCCTCCGGAGGTTTTTCCGAAGTTTCCGGCAGGCTCCTCACGCACACCAGGCAGACGTCATCCCGCTGCGCCTGGCCGGCACAGAACTTTTCGACGTCTGCGATGATGCCGTCCGCCAGGTCTTCGGCCGTCGTGATTGTCGCCGCAGCAATGTACTTCGAGAGTCGATCGCGGCCGTAGAGCTCATCGTCGGCGTTCATCGATTCGTTGATGCCGTCGGTGTACAGCGTCAACGTGTCACCCGGCTCGAAGGGGAGCCGCGCCTCGGTGAAGACCTGGTTCGGAAGCACTCCCAGCGGCAGCCCCGACTCGTTCCGTCCCAGCACGCGCAGCTCGCCCGCCGCGGTGCGGACGACCGGCGGCGGATGCCCGGCGTTCGCGACCACCATTTCCTTTTTCGCCGGATCGATGATGGCCACGACGCATGTGATGAAGCGATGCCCGAGGCCGCTTGTCGCCAGTTCGGTGTTGAGCCCGGTCAGCGCCGTCGCCGCATTGGGAGATGACAGAAGGTGGAAGCGTGCGGCCGAGTAAAGCCGGGCCATCAACAGCGCGGCCGAGATCCCCTTGCCGGCAACGTCCCCCACCGCCACCGCCACGCGGTTGCCGGGAAGGACAACGTAATCGAAGTAGTCGCCGCCGACGTGCAGGGCCGCCTCGTAACGGTCGAAGAATTCGAGCCCCTCGACTTTGGGAGGCTGGTGCGGGAGGAAGCCGAGCTGGATCTGCCGGGCGATCTCGAGGTCCTTGCGGGTCTCGTTGTCGCGGAGCTGTGCGGCGTGCAGCCGAGCGTTCTCGACAGCCAGGCCGGCCTGCGAAGCGACCGCCACCAGAAGGTCGAGGTCGTCGTTCGAGAACTGGTGGCGGACGTCCTTCGTGTCGATCTGGATCACGCCGAGCGGCTCGCCCGATTTTCCCATGAAGGGGACGCACATCATCGAGCGGATCATCAGCCCCGAGAGGCTCTGGCTCGAATCGAAGCGGGGGTCCTGCACCGCATCGGCGCTCAGGATGGCCTGCCCCTTCTTCAACGCGTGGCGGACGATCGTCATGCTGACGCGGACCGTGTTCTCCGCATCCGGGTTGCGGGTCTTGGTCGCCTTGACGAAGAGCTTGTTGCGCTCGGGATCCTTCAGAATGATGAAGCCTTCATCGGCTTGCGGGTAGATCTGGAAGAGCCCGTCGAGAATCTTCTGCAACACGTCGCTCAGGTTCAGGACCGAGACGAGCGCCTTGCTGATATCGAGGATGGCCCGCAGCTTGGCCTCGGGCTTGACCCCCAGCCGTAGGTTGCTGCTTGACCGGACGTCGAGCGTGCTGATGATCGATGATTTGTCTTTATTGACGGCTGTCTCGGGCGCGACGACCACGCCAGGGATGCTCGAGCCGATCGAGTGGATCGATGGGTGATCGCCCCCTTTGGCCGTCTCGCGTTCGAGCTCCTCGGCGTCGTCGACGGAATCGCCGACGGCTTCCAGTTCATCCGACGGCGGAGCCCCTCGCGATTTCACCACCACGACGGGGCCTTCGCCGTCCGGCATCGTCGCGCGGAACTGAAAAACGAGATCGCAGACCTTCAGTTCATCGCGGTCGTGGAGCTCGGTGCGTCCTTCGATGACGACCTGGTTCAGAAAGGTCTTGTTGCGGCTGCGGAGGTCTTCGAGAAAGAAGCTCCCGTGACTCTCGAGAATCTGAGCGTGTTCGCGGCTGACGGCGGCGTTGTCCAGCACCACCTCGCACGAGGGATGGCGGCCGAGCACGGTGCGTTCGCCGCGGAGCTCGAACACCTGTCCGGCGTTCGTTCCTTTGATGACTTTGAGGAATGCCACGTCAACCGTCACTCTCAAAAGCGAGATGGACTTCGTCCAGCCGGTCCTGCGGCGACGGAGATCACTCGACCGCATCCGGCGCGGTCGAACGGACGGCCCGACGAGCCGTTGCACGAATGTCCTGGTTTGGGTGGAGACATTCGCGTGTAGTTTACCGGCCGCGAAAGGTGCGGGTCAACGAGTGTTAAGACTTACCGGACAAAACCATAGGCGCACGTTGTGGATCTCGGGTCGACCTGAGCCGGTCCTTGGATGGTCACGGAGCGGCGCACTCAAGGTTTTTCCCTCAATTCGTCCGGCCAAAACGAATTTACGTCCTATTCAAGGATGCACCAATTGACGGGGCCTACGCCGTTCAATATCGTTGAAGATTTTGATGCGTCGAGCCCGATCCTTCCCAGGAAGGCCGCCTCCCCGACTTCCCCCGACGGAGTTCCCCATGCTGACGTTCCTCTCTCGGAAGACGTTTCGCGATTGTGACGGACAGACCCGTCGCGACTTTCTGAAGGTCGGCGGCCTGGGGCTCACAGGAATGGGCTTGCCGGCGCTGTTGCAGGCCCGAGCCGAAGCGGCGAGCACGGGGGCGACCGTCAAGGAGACGTCGGTGGTGTGGCTGTGGCTCGGCGGCGGACCGACGCACGTCGAGACCTTCGACCCGAAAATGACGGCCCCCTCCGAGTACCGCAGCGTCACGGGCGAAGTCGCCACGCGGCTCCCCGGAGTGACACTCGGCGGCAACTTCGAACGCATGGCCGATGTCGCCGACAAGATGTCCTTCGTCCGCTCGTTCGCCCACACCAACAGCGGGCATGGCGGCGGCACGCACTACGTCATGACGGGGTATGACAACCGGAACATCGATAACGGCGGGCTGCCGAGCCGTCCGTCGATCGGCTCGATCGTCTCGAAGGCTCGCGGCGCCAATCACCCGCATACCGGGATGCCGACCTACGTCCGCGTCGGCAACATCGGCTCGGACGGCCCCGCCTTCCTTGGCACCGCCTACGCTCCGTTCCAGACGAACGGCCCCGCCCGGAAGAACATGGAGCTGACGACTTCGTCCGACCGCGTCGGCGAGCGTCGGGAGCTTCTCACGCAGTTCGATCGCTATCGCCGTCAGGCCGACAACTCTGGCATCATGGAAGGGCTGAACGCATTCGAGCAGCAGGCCTTCAGCCTGGTGTTGGGAAGCGCGCCCGAAGCGTTCGACCTCAAGAAGGAAAACCCGAAGACGGTCGAAGCCTATGGAAAGGACCTCGGCGAACAACTGCTGGTGGCTCGCCGCCTGTGCGAAGCGGGATGCGGGTTCGTCACGGTCAGCTTTGGCGGCTGGGACATGCACGGGAACATCAAGCAGGCGATGGACCGCAACGGCCCGAAGGTTGACCGCGCCGTGTCCGCTTTCGTCAATGACCTGCACGCCCGCGGTCTTCAGGACCGCGTCCTGCTGGTCATCACGGGCGAGTTCGGACGCACGCCCCGCATCAACCGGAACGCCGGACGCGATCACTGGGCTCCGCTCAGCACGCTCGCTCTCGCGGGTGGCGGACTCAGGATGGGGCAGGTGATCGGACGCTCGGACTCCAAGGCGTTCCGTCCCGAATCGGCCCCGATCGGCCCGCAGGATCTGATGGCGACCGTGTTCGATGTCCTTGGCATCGATCGCAAGCTGCAGTTCAACAACCAGGGGGGCCGCCCCGTCTACATGATCGAGAACGGCAATCCGATCAGCGAACTGATCTGAGCCGCTTGCGACATCGCGGGGCTTTGCCTTTCTCATCATTGTCGAAACACAACGCCGGGCGCTGCGAATCTCGCAGTGCCCGGCGTCTTTTCTTTCGTAGCCCGGCCTTCCAAGGCCGGGTCGAGTCAGTTGGTGTCCGGCCTTGGAAGGCCGGACTACGCGATCACTTCTTCGCGCACTTCGGGCAGCCGGTCACCGAGCCGGGAAGCTCGGCGACGGCAAACTCGCGCGAGTCATCCTGCTCGCAGCACGCGGCGACTTTCTTCGCCTTCGCGCAGCACGCCGGCAACTCCGCCGATGTGTTGAACAGCGACTCACCGCGGATCGAAGCGGTCTTCGTCGACTCCTTCCCGCAGCACGCCTTCTGCTGATCGCAGCAGGTCTCTCCGGTCTGGCAGCACTTCTGCACGCCGACGCAGCAATCGCGCCGCTCGGCGCAGCACTTCTGCCCCTTCTCGCAGCAGCCCAGCCGTTTGTCAGCCACACAGCAGGCGCTTTGCGGTTTGCAGCACTTCAACTGCAGCTCGCAACAGGTCTTCGTCTTCTCATCGGTGCGGGCCTCGTCACCGACAAACGCCACCGAAAGCAGCGCCGTCGGCAACCAGGCCAGTGTCAAAAAGCTCTTGAACATCGCAATCTCCAGGTCATCGTCCGCAGCGCGGACGGAGGGTTCGAAACGTGCCAGCCGGATCATCTCGCCTCGAAGCGAGCGGCGTGGCACGACAGTCTTGAACTCAACACGTTCCCGGAACCATGGATCCGGGCCGGTTCATTCCACACGACGAAGCGTGGAAGAGGAGCGAGTAGCCAGCCGCAACTCAGCAGCGCCAGACGCAGTTCAGGACCTGGAGAGACCTGCCTATGGGCGGCATAGGAGCCGCCGATTCCCACGACACGGTCGTGGGAAGGGACGCCGCCGGCGCGATGAGAATCGCGGGGGCGTGGAACGGATCGACCGACGGCAAGGGAGCCAGTTCTGGCGGCGTCGCATCCTGCTGGCAGCAGCAACGCGCTGTCTGCTGACACGGCTCAGACGACGGCTTCGATTCCGTCGGAGCGTTCTTGTGACAGCAGCTGCGAACCTTGACCGATTTCTGCGTCGCCTTGGCCGGCGCACAACACAACCCCACCGGCGAGGCTGTCAGCAGCCCCGCAACAAGCGCCAGGATTTTGAGCGCGGTGGATGTCATGTCCGTTTCTACGCAGATCGATGGATTCCCGATGGGAGTATTCTCTGCGGGATGAACGATTCAGGCAAGAGGATTGTCTCTTGTTCGGATCAGTTGCTGTTCTCCCGATCGGAGAATGGGAAATTGACGCAAAGGCGCAGAGATCGCAAAGGAAAGCACGCAAAGAGAATCCAGAGGTCCGAAGAATTCTACATCATCCAGCATTCGGGGCTTGCGTCTTGACGACAACACCACGCTACGCCCCCGATATCGGAATCTGCGATTCGTTGCAGTCGGGCCTTGACGCCTCTCTTTGCGTTCCCCCTTTGCGGCCTCTGCGTCTTTGCGTCAAACGCATTTCCATGGCTGACTGATTCAGCCCGCTTGCATTCCATCTCACCCGCGGCTGAAATGCCGGTATGTATCAGCACCTCACGATCATCGGCGGCCGCGCTCATCCGAAGCTGGCTTCCGAGATCAGCGAGCATCTCGGCGTTCCGCTCGGAAAGGTCGAAATCAACACCTTTCCCGACGGCGAGACGAGCGTCCGCATCCTGCAGAACATCCGCGGGTGCGACGTCTTCCTCGTCCAGCCGACAGGGCCGCCCGCCAATGAAAACCTGATGGAGCTGCTGATCCTCATCGATGCCTGCAAGCGGGCGTCGGCCGCTCGCATTACGGCGGTCATTCCCTATTTCGGCTACGCCCGGCAGGATCGCAAAGACGCGGGGCGGGTCCCCATCACCGCCAAGCTCGCCGCCAACCTCATCACGAAGGCCGGCGCCGACCGTGTCCTGACGATGGATCTGCATGCGGCGCAGATCCAGGGCTTCTTCGACCTTCCTGTCGACCATCTTTACGCGTGCCCGACGCTCGACGAGTACTTCCGCTCGCTCCGCATCCCGCAGGAAGAGCTGGTCATCGTCAGCCCCGACGAGGGGAGCATCAAGCGCTCGCTCCCGCACCTCGAACACCTCGGCGGGACATTGGCGATCGTCGACAAGCGGCGGGCCAGCGCCACCGAGACGCGGCAGGCCAATCTCATCGGCGGACCGCTGCAAGGAAAGGTCGCGCTGCTGTTTGACGACATGATTACGACCGCCGGGTCGATTGCCGGCGCGGTCAAGGTGGTCCAGCAATTCGGCGCTCGCGAAATTTACGTGGGGGCCAGCCACCCCGTGATGGTCGGCCCGGCGACCGAGCGGCTGCGGGCCGCGCCGATCACCGAGATCGTCGTGACCAACAGCCTCCCGCTACGGCCGGATCAGATCCTGCCCAACATGAAGATTGTCTCCATCGCTCCTTTGTTGGGAGAAGCCATCCGCCGCATCCACCGCAACGAATCGGTCAGCTACCTGTTCGACTGATGCTGCGGCGCGGAGTTCGACGTATTGCGAATGGCATGCTGTTGACGCCCGCTGGACGCCCGTGGAGAATCGAGCGTTCCCTGGGATGTCGTTCCGGGGAACATCGCGTGGGCGTTCGCGCGGTGCTCGATCGGGCCGTTCCTTGTGGTCAGTGCTTTATGACGTCGCCAACTCGTTGGTTAGAGTTTGGATGCCGCGGCGGACTGTTCGCCGCGGCGGCCGTGTGGCTGGCGGGTTGCGGGGGGCAGGTCTACGAACTCCGGATGGATGAAACGAAGAAGTACTTCGAGTTCATCGAGAAGCAGAACGTCAACCTCGGTCGGATGTGGCAGGGCTCGGGCTTCGCGCTCCGTCCGCCGGTGAATTACGAAATCATGCCGGGTCCCGTCATCAAGAAGGGGAAGGACGGCAAGGTCATCGAGGTCGGCCCTGATCCGCGTCAGCCGGAATTCCTGGGCGAGCGCAAGTTGCCGGGACTGGTCGCCGCGTGGAAGACGGAATACCCGGGGGACAACCAGCAGCCGAGGGCGACTGGATATATCTTCCTTCTCAGCAACTACGAACTGTTCCTCCAGGCGGAGCCCAACAAGGACCAGATCGAGAAGTTCCACGGATATGCGGTGGGCGAGCTGTGTGCGGGGCTGTCCGTGCCGACGCCTCCGGCGGCCAACTGGATTGAGGAGCATTTCCCGCGCGGTCCGGACTATCTGCCGGAGAAGGTTTATCGCACCGCCATTCTGAAGCCGCAGCCGGAAATCAACGGCGTGAAGTATGACGTGACGGTCTACCTTCAGGAGACGAAGCCGCTGCAGGCCGTGCTGATCACGATGTCCCCGCAAGGGGCCCGCGCCCCGTCGCACGGCCACGTCGCCGAGGCTCCGCTGACGGAACGGATCAACCGCGCCATGGCGACCTACAGCAATGAAGGAAAACGCCCGGTGCGCGCGAAACCGGGAACGCCGGCCAATGCGGGGGGTGCGGGGGGTGCGGCTCCTGCCGCGCGGCCGCAGGGATTCTGAGCTGCATTCTTGTGAATCGAATGGACATCGACACGCGAATCGCCTGCGGTCAGGAAACGAACGAAGCCCGCGGGAATAACTCCCGCGGGCTTCTGCGTGCGTTGCCGCGTCACTCCCACTACGCCGGCTGCAGCCGGGCCAGCTCTTCCTTCAGCCGGTTCCGGGCGGTGTGCAGCCGCCGCTTGATCGTTCCGATCGGGCTCTCGAACTCGTCGCTCATCTCCTTCAGCGACTGACCCTCAATGTAGAAGGCCACGAGCGTCCGCCGGTCGAGGTCCCGCAGCCGGTTCAGCCCCGCCCGCACTTCGCTCGCCCGCTCGGTCGTCAGCAGGTTGTCGAGCGGCGTCTGCCGCTCGCCCGAGACGGCGTGCAGCGTGTCCGGATCCTGCACCGACTCCGGCGGCCGACGGACAGCCCGGTTGATCGACATCCGCCGCGCGATCTGCTGCAGCCAGCCGGCGAACCGCTCCGGTTCACGCAGCTGCGGCAGCTTCCGCAGCGCCTGGATGAAGACGTCCTGGGTCGTCTCGAGCGCCTCGGCCCGGTTCCGCAGCCGACGCAGCACGATCGCGAAGACGGTCGTCTCGAACTGAAGCACCAGCTCGCCGAAAGCCTCCCGGCTTCCCGCCTGAGCCCGCCGCACGAGGTTGAGAATCTGAAGCTCGTTCATCGGAAATATAATCCACCCAGCCGGGCGTCTGCCGGGAGCGGCGCTCCCATGCCCGGAGTGATCGGAGTTGGCAGGGTCCGTCGACGCAGCCGGGCAAAACTCGGCTGTGAGCTTCCTTCCCGGAAGAGCTTCAGCGATCGCCGGAAATGCCGGCAGGAACGCGGAAGGCCGTTCGCGAAAAGGGGCGGGCGCTGCGTGGAGTGCAGCGCCTCGGACCGCCAGAAAAAACCACCATCCATTCGCCTCGGGTTCGCGAGGCGAATCCCGTTCAACTACTGAGAGCGCGGCTCAGCACGAGGGTCGCCCAGATCGGAGCCGGCATGGCGGCCGGCTTCGAGGACCGTTTGGTCCTGAGGGCGGGTTTCGCCGCGTCGGCGGCCATCGGTACGCTGTCGCGTACCTCGGCCATGTCCGACGGTCGTCGCTCGGCGGCGACCGGGGCGGCTGTGCCGGCGGCAGCGGCGGTGGCCGCTGCCCTGGCATGCGCCGCATGGGCGGTAAACGACTCGTGGGCGACGACCGTGTCGACCGCTAGCTGGGCATGTCCGAGAAGTCGGTCATGTCCAAGCCAGCGTTCGGCGCGTTCACGCGTCGAGCGTTGACCGCTCCCGGTCCCTTGGCCGAGTTGCCATGTCCCGAAGAGACAAGGCTGCCCGGCGGGCGACGAGGGCGAAGAACCTGGGATGGGGTTTCCAATTCCAATTCGTGAATACGAATCGGACTGCGGGCGCAACGACCCCGTATCGGGGCGCATCGCATCCTGCAGGGCGAGACCGCGCAGCTTCCCATTGACGGCACCCATCGTCTGGCCATTGACGGCCGCGTTGACGAGGATCGCGTTATTCTGGGTGAAGTTCTGCATTGCTGTCCCTCCTGCGGTGACCCGCAGCACTGGGGGAAACCAAAACGTCATGTCTGTTCAGAACGCCGGAAAACGATTGCGGAGTTCTGACAGCGGCATGCTGGATGGCATGCTCGAATGATGAAAGTGCAACCGGCACTTTCCGTGGAAAGAATTGTCTCTGGTCCCGAAAACGTTTCGTTCCGCCGGTCGAATGAGGCCGGCGGGGGTAGAGAATCTCCTCCCACGCATTCTATAACGAATGAGGACGGCGTTTCGGCGGAGGAGGTTCACCCATTTTCGGGAAAACCCTGAAAAATTTTTCGGAGGGGGTGGAGTCGTGCGTTGATCGGACGGGTTGGATGGGTACGGTTTTCTGTGGTTAGTGGAATGGTTGCAGTAACTTAGGACGTCGGCGCTCGAGTGCAATGGAAGGCAGGATTGGCCCGCGAATGGACACGAATGTGAGGAAGAGAGATCTCCCACAGCAGATAGATACCGCCGGGATCGGCGAAGCTTTCACTCAGCAGACTGATTTGATGCATCGCAGGTTGTGTGAGTGACGCGCCCCATTTGGTGCCACTTCCGATGCGGGTCGGGGTCCGAAAATGCAAAAGTTGCTGGAGAGTTCGTGGACAACATCACCTGTGCCGAGTTCGCCGTTCTGCCAGAAGCACAACAGAGGGTGTTCGTCCTCGGTGTTGCGAACGGCCGGGGACTGACCGTTGGTCTTTTCGATGCCTATGCCGGTGCGGCAGAGGACTTGGCGGAATCACCCACAGAGAAGGAGGCCGTAGCGACAAGCCATCGCACGATCCGCGGACTGATGACACCCCTGCTCAACATCGACGCAGACAGTCTCCTGAATGGCATTCGGTCTGCGTGTCGTCGTCCAGAAATGCAGGGACGTCTCGTCATTGACGCGATTTTCACCTTGCACCTCGACGCGGCGAAGGCACTCAAGGGGCATTGACGATTGTGACATTGCCTATCGCCGCACCCTGCACCGGAGGCGGGTTGCAACTCTATCATGCCGTTCCAAAATCCTTTCGATGTCCTTCTCCCTGTTGAACTTCTGGATGTTGCTCGGGCTGGCCGGCGTGGCCTTGCCCGTGCTCGCCCATTTGCTCAGCAAGAAGAAGTACGACGTCCTCGACTGGGGAGCGATGCAGTTCCTCGAACTGGGACGCAATACGCGGCGCAAGATCCGGCTCGAACAGCTGTTGCTGATGCTGCTGCGGATGGGGCTCATCGCTCTGATCGCGCTGGCGATGGCCCGGCCGTGGGCTCAGGGGGGATGGCTAGCGAACCTTGTCTCGACCCAGAGCCGCGACGTGGTGATCGTCGTCGACGGCTCATACAGCATGGGGTGGGAGGGGAAAGCCGAGACCCCGCACGCCGCCGCCCGACAGTGGGTCCACGAGTTCCTGGAAGACCTGCGACCCGGCGACACCGTCGCGCTGCTTGACGCCCGCGATCGCGTGCGGGCGGTCATCGAGAACCCGACGCGCGACCTGCGGCTCGTCCGTGATGAACTCGGCAAGCTCCCCGAGCCGTCGGGAACGTGCGACCTCGCCGATGCGACGGCGCGGGCCGTCCAGATCCTCGCCCGGACGTCCAACCTCGCCCGCGATGTCGTCGTGCTGACCGACGGCCAGTCCAAAGGATGGAAGGCGGACGACGCCAACCTCTGGACGCGGTTCGACGACCTGCGGCAGCAGCCGAGCGTCCCGCCACGAGTATGGGTGGTGAACGTCACCGAAGGAGCGGCCCAGGACCGCACCAACTTCAGCGTCGATCGCCTCGAACTCTCACGCGAACTCACCGTCCCCGACTTCCCCGTCCGCATCACGACCCGCATCCGCTCGTCCGGCAGTCCCGCCCCGACCACCCGCCGCGTCTACTTCGAAGTGGACGGCCAGCGGATCGCCGAGCGGACGATGCAGGTGCAGCTTCCGCCGACAGGCGAGGCGACGGTCGACTTCGAGCACCGCTTCGCGAACGTCGGCTCGCACGTCGTCAGCGTCGTGCTCGACGCCGACAATCTGCCGGGAGACAACCGCTCGGATGCGGCAATCAACATCTCGCAGGCATTGCCGGTCCTGCTGGTCGACGGCGCGCCCAACGCCGACCCGGTCTTGAGCGAAACCTTCTTCGCGAAGGCCGCCCTGTCGAGCGCCGCGAACCGCACCCCTTGGGTACAAGCCTCCGTGGTCACGCTCGATCGCTGGACTCCCGAAAGTCTTAACGGCGTCGAAGTGGTCGTGCTGGCGAACGTGAAGCGAGTGGCCGACTCGATGGTCGAGCCACTGAAGGATTTTGTCGCTCGTGGCGGGGGACTATTGGTCGCGGCAGGCGACCAGACCGATGCAGCCGCATGGAACAAGTCGTTCCTTGACGATGGCAAAGGACTGCTCCCCGCGACGCTCGAAAGCATCGAAAAGGACAAAGCTCCGGAACTCCAGGGAATCCATGTCGTCGACGGCAGCCTCGAACTCCCGTGGATGGAGCGATTCCAGGCGAAGCACGAGGGAGGCTTCACCGAGTCGCGGTTCGCCCAGTGGTGGAAGATGAAGCCGGTCGTCGTTCCCAAGGACGGGGCGAAGAAGGGACCCGCTCCAGACGCAGGGGCCGCGGTTCCACCGCCGGCGAATGACGTACCGAAGCCTCCAGCGGCCGCGCCGGCGAGCGCTCCCAAAGGAAAGAAGAAGTCGAAGTCTCAACCCGCCGCACCCCCTCCGGTGGCAACGCCTCCGCTGACGGCCGCGCGCCTCGAAACGAGCGACCCGCTCCTCGTCTTGCGACGCTATGGCCGCGGCGGCGTGGCCCTCCTCGCCGCACCGCTCGACGCCGACTGGTCGACGCTCCCCGCCAAGTCCGACTTCGTCCCGTTCCTGCACGAAGTCATCTTCGTCCTCGCCGCCGGCCGCACGCCGCGGAACGTCGACCCCGGCACGCCCCTCGTCCTCCCGATCGCCGAAGAGCTGAACCTCAAGGACTATCGGTTCTACGGACCGAGCGAAACCGACTTCAAACCGGAACTGACGGGCGACACGCTCCATCCCGCCGCACGGCTCGACGACACAACGCTCCCCGGCGTCTACACCTTCCGCGCGAAGGACAAGAACGCCCCCGCCGGCGCGGGCGGTCCTGAGATGTTCGTGGTCCGCAGCGACAGGAGCGAGTCGGACCTCACGCCGCTTGACGACACCCAGCGAGCCCTTCTGACCAAGGACGGACGGATGTCGTTCATCACAACCCTGGCCGAGCTCCAGTCCAACCTGCTGACCGACGTCTCGCGGGCCGAGTTCTGGCCGCTGCTGATGTTCGTGTTCCTCGCGCTGCTTGTCGGCGAGGTGGTCATGACGCGACGGCTGGTGCAGGGAGGCCACGCCCAGATCGACGATGAAATCATCGACGCCGAAGCCGGGTAAGGCGGTCTTTCGTGGAACGCCATGCCGACTCTCTGGCCGCGCGTCGCCTCGGCCTTATACTGAACCCTGGTCCGGCAGCGATTCCAGGCAGTCGATGAGTTCAGTGCAGGGTGTGGCGTTCTCATGAAGCGTCTTCGCAGCGGCGGTGGTTGGCAGGCGATCTTCTACACCTTCCGGAAGGCTCGCGAGGCGGGCGGTTTCTGGAAGTTCTGGAAGGCGATGCGCTCGAAGAATGCCTGCAAGACGTGCGCGCTGGGCATGGGCGGCCAGAAGGGGGGCATGGTCAACGAGGCCGGCCACTTCCCCGAGGTCTGCAAAAAGTCGCTCCAGGCCATGGCCGCCGACATGCAGGGGGCCATCAAGCCGCAGTTCTACTCGACGTATTCGATTCCGCAGCTGCAGGCCTTCAGTCCGCGCGAGCTGGAGTCGTGCGGGCGGTTGACGCAGCCGGTGCTGCTGAAGAAGGGATCTCAGTATTACCAGCCGATCTCGTGGGAAGAGGCGCTCCACAAGATCGTCGCGAAGCTGAAGGGGCTGCCGGCCAACGAGACATTCTGGTACTTCAGCGGCCGCAGTTCGAACGAAGCGGGCTTCCTGCTTCAGCTGTTCGCCCGGCTGTACGGAACGAACAACGTCAACAACTGCTCGTACTATTGCCACCAGGCGAGCGGAGTGGGGTTGAACAGCGTGCTGGGGACGGGAACTGCCACGCTGGTGCTGGACGACGTCGAGCATGCCGACCTGGTGTTCGTCATCGGCGGCAACCCGGCGAGCAACCACCCTCGATTGATGACGACGCTGAAGGAGGTCCGCAAGAAGGGGGGCGAGGTGATCGTCATCAACCCCATCGTCGAGACGGGTCTGGTGAACTTCAAAGTCCCCAGCGATCCATGGAGCCTTTTGTTCGGAACGCAGATCGCCACGCTCTACATCCAGCCGCACATCGGCGGCGACCTGGCCCTGCTGACCGGCGTGGCGAAGCGGATCCTCGAAATGGGAGCGCACGACGAGGCGTTCCTGCAGGCTTACTGCAACGGGTGGGACGCGAGCCAGGGGTCAGGATCCAGGAATCAGGAATCAGGGAAGAAAGAAGGAAATCCGACCGAGGCGCGAACCTTGCCCGATGAGGCAACTGGTTCGTCTTCCCTGAATCCTGAAACCCGCCCCCTGACCCCTTCCCTCAAGGAGCGGCTGCAGACCATCTCGTGGGACGAGATCCTGCGGAAGTCGGGCGTGACGATGGAAGACATCAACGCCATCGCCGAGCGCTACGCGCGGGCCGAGAACGTTGTCTTCTCGTGGACGATGGGCATCACGCACCATGCGCACGGCGTGCACAACGTCGAAGCCATTGCCAACCTCGCGCTGATGCGGGGCATGGTCGGACGGCCTAACGCGGGGCTGCTGCCGATCCGCGGACACTCCAACGTCCAGGGCATCGGCTCGATGGGCGTGACGCCCAAGCTCAAGGACGTCGTCCTCGAGCGGTTACAGAACCACTTCGGCGTAACGCTCCCCACGACGAAGGGGCTCGACACGCTCGGCTGCATGGAAGCGGCCGCGGCGAAGGAGCTCAAATTCGGCTTCTGCCTCGGCGGGAACCTCTACGGCTCGAACCCTGACGCCACATTCGCGAAGGAATCGCTCGGAGCGCTCGAACTCCTGGTCTATCTCAACACGACGCTCAACACCGGCCATGCCCATGGACTGGCCGACGAAACGATCATCCTCCCGGTCCTCGCCCGCGACGAAGAGCCCGAGCCGACCACGCAGGAGTCGATGTTCAACTACGTCCGCATCAGCGACGGCGGCCCGCGACGCCACGAGGGCCCCCGCAGCGAAATCCAGGTGATCTCGGCCATCGCCCGCGGCGTCCTCGGCGATTCGACGCCCGTTGACTTCGCCGACATGGAACACACCAGCAAAATCCGCGACGCCATCTCGAAGATCATCCCCGGCTGGGAAAAGCTGGGCGACATCGACAAGACGAAGCACGAGTTCCAGATCCCCGGCCGCACCTTCCACCGCCCCCACTTTCCCACGCCCGACGGCAAGGCGCGGATGCAGGTTCACGAGCTGCCCGAACTGACCGGCGAGGCCAGGAACACCAAAGGGGTCAGGAATCAGGAATCAGGAATCAGGGAAGAGAAAAACGGTTTCAGCGCGGAGCGTGTCAGCGTCCATTCTTCCCTGAATCCTGAATCCCGATCCCTGTCCCCCGCTCCCCCCACGCTGCGGCTGATGACCATTCGCAGCGAGGGGCAGTTCAATACCGTCGTCTACGAAGACTACGACCTGTATCGCGGCGTTGATCGCCGCGACGTCATCCTGCTCCATCCGGACGACGTCATGCTGCTGGGCCTGAAGGAAGGCCAGCAGGTCACGATTCGCAGCAACACCGGCGAGATGACCGGCATTCTCGTGAAAAGCTTCGACCAGATCCGGGCGGGGAACGCGGCGATGTACTACCCCGAGGCGAACGTCCTCGTTCCGAAGCACGCCGATCCCCACTCGAAGACGCCGGCGTTCAAGTCGGTCGAAATCGAGATCGAGGCCAGGCAGCCGGCCGTCGTGCCGCTGGTTCGGCAGAAGTAGCCTCCACGCTTTCGCAAGTCGCGCGGAGTATCGAATGTCGACGGCACAACAGGAAAGTCGGAAAACAGGGAAGGTCGGAAAATCGTTCAGCTCGTCCCGCGGAGCGACACGACAACACAGAAGGCAAACCTCCGGTCTCATGCGTGTTGATATTCGAGTTGATTCCCATCATTCGCGAGACAGCCTTCCCTCGGTGAGCTCATTCCCGTGTGAGCGCTCTTGCATTGGATGCCATCCGTCTTTGAGAACGAGCAAGTCATGACAAGCGATTTTCCTTCGACTTACGCGTGGTCTCGTCGCGCGATGCTCGCCCGGTGCGGGACCGGACTGGGACTCGTCGGGCTTGCGGGTCTGATCGGCGACACGTCAGATCTCCGTGCCGACGCGAGCCGCCGCAGCGGCCCGCTGGCGACGCGAGCTCCCCACCACACCCCGAGGGCGCGGAGCGTCATTCATCTCTATATGAATGGGGGGCCGTCGCAGGTCGATACTTTCGACCCCAAGCCGGCCCTCAAAACGTTTGAAGGGCAGCGTCCCGAAAGCATCAGCGGACTGAAGACCGAGAACGCGACCGGCGGCCTCATGCCGTCGCCGTTCAAGTTTCATCGTTACGGCGAGAGCGGGATCGAAATCAGCGAGATTTTCGAGAACGTCGGACGGTGCGCGGACGATCTGTGCGTCATCCGGTCGATGCACACGAACGTGCCGAACCACGAGCCGTCGATGTTCATGATGAACTCGGGACATGTGCAGTCGGTCCGACCCAGCTATGGATCGTGGCTGCTGTATGGGCTCGGGACGGAGAACGCGAACCTTCCCGGATACGTCGTGCTGGGGCCGGGGCTGCCCGTCAACGGCGCGGCGAACTGGAGCAGTCGCTTCCTCCCCGGCATCTACCAGGGGACGCACCTCAACGCGGGGGACCCGAACTCGGTTCTGCCGAATCTCAAGAACACTCAGCTGACCAGCGCCGCACAACGCGAGCAGCTCGACCTCGTGCAACAGCTCAATCGCAGCCAGGTCGAGCGCGTCGGAACCGACCCGCTGCTCGAAGCGCGGATCGAGTCGCTGGAGATGGCCTTCCGCATGCAGGCCGCCGCCCCCGAGGCCTTCGATCTCGCCAGGGAGTCGGAAGCGACGCACACGCTGTATGGCATTAACAAGGGAGGCAAGGACTTTGCCCGCAACTGTCTCCTCGCGCGGCGGCTCGTCGAGCGCGGCGTGCGTGTGGTGCAGGTGTACTACGGCAACTTCCAGCCGTGGGACACGCACGGCGACAACGCCAACCAGCAGGCAAAACTCAGCCGCGAAGTCGATCCGCCCATCGCCGCTCTCCTCCAGGACCTCAAGCTCCGCGGGCTGCTCGACGAGACGCTCGTGCTGTGGAGCGGCGAGTTCGGCCGCACTCCGGCTTCTCAAGGAACCGGACGCGATCACAACCACTGGGGATTCTCGGCGTGGCTGGCGGGGGGCGGGGTGAAGGGAGGCATGACCTACGGCGCCACGGACGACTTCGGCTTCAAGGCGGTCGAGAAACGCGTCCACCCGCACGACCTGCACGCGACGATGCTGCACCTCTTGGGTCTCGACCACGAGAAGCTCACCTATCGCTACAGCGGTCGCGACTTCCGCCTGACCGATGTCCACGGGACAGTCATTCACGAAATTCTCAAGGCATGAGGCCGTGGGATGGCATTCGACGCCCGCAGAATGAAGAATGCAGGCGAACGAAAGCCCGTCCGGAAAAC
>JADZEF010000054.1 GCA_020850695.1 Planctomycetaceae bacterium
AGCGCGATCACCTCCAGCCGGGCAAGGTACTCCTCGGGAGTCCAGAAGCGGGAGAAGCCTGCCGCCTTCACCTGCCGGCCGATTTCGGGGAGCGCGTCGCGGAAGAACCCTCGGTTGAGGAGCGCCAGGATCCGGATCAGCGGCTGGAAAAAGCGGTAGAGCGGGCTGAGCTTCCGCAGCTCGTTGATGCGGTTGACGTCGTACCGCCACTCGGCGTCCTGCTGAAGGTCGTCCGAATGGAGCGCATTGCGAACCGTCTGAATCAGGACGAATGCCGCCGCACCCACGATCCCGCTGGCCACTGCCGGCAGGAGCGGTTGAGGGGGCACCGGAAATTGTGCCAGGACGAAATGCATCGCGAGGATGTCGCAGAGAGGAATCGGTCAGCTCGCCGAGAATCGCATTGTGACGCGCGCGGGGGATCAGGTCGAGCATGCCGAATCAGATCCGCGGCGGACCGGCATTCGACGTGGTGCTCAGGGGAGGTAACGGAAGGTCGATGAAGGAATCAACGCGCGGGATCTGCCAGACGACGAAGATGTCAGGGCGGAGACCTCGAATCTGTGCGTCGGACGACAGCAAACGTGCGAGTCCCCTTCATCCGGCCGAAGCGGTCACCCTCGCGACCGGGGCGCCGTGCCGTGATATTCGACGGCCCCTTGTCGGTTGCCGCGACACGTGCCGACGGGGCCGTCGTCAAGCGGGAAAACACTAGCTCTCTCGCCGGGCGGTCAGTTCGACGTTGCCGTATCGTAGAACCAACGGACGGGGATCGAGCGGAACCGCGACGAGATGCGGCCCGTCTTGTCGTCCCCAACGTAATAGGTCAGCACGGCGCGTCCGTGGTGAAAAAGGATGCTCGTGTAGGCGTACGTCTCGCCGGCCGTCGACTAGATGTTCCGCTTGTGAATCCAGGTCTTTCCCTCGTCCTGCGAGATCGCCGCGGTGAGCGGGTTCCGCTTCCCGCCGTGCCCCGCTTTCTCGGTGAATGAATCATTCCAGATGAGCAGCAGATCGCCGGTCGACGGGATGCGGCGGAGCGTGGCCGGGGCTTCGGGAGCCCGGACACCCCATGACGCCGGTTCGCTCCAGGTCTCGCCCCCGTCGGACGAATAGCTGACGCCGATGTGACCCAGCTGCGTGCGGAAATGCATCAGGACGCGCCCGTCCTTCAGCTCCAGCGTCTCGGGTTCCATCGCGCCGCGTTTCCCGTAGTCCACGTCCCCTTTCCCCTTCCGCCAGGTCTTGCCGCCGTCGTCGGACAGGAAGCAGCACGAGCGGAAGTGGTTGGTCTTGTGCACGTCGGCGGTCGATGCCGTGGGACACAGCAGTCGGCCCGACGACAGCCGGACAATCCGGTCGTTGTTGACCACGTGATATCCCGGGGTCGTCGTCACCTTTCGCGGCTCGCCGAACGTCCCCCCGTCATCGTCGGATAGCCGCACGAAGGCGGCGAGATCCGAGAAGGAATTCTTCTGGAGAAAGAACAACCCCAGGGGAACGTCGTCGCCGATGTGATCACCGATCCGGCGATACGAGGCACTCATCACGTTCAACTTCCCGGTGTTCTCCTGCACGACGCGGGCTTCGCTCCAGGTCCGCCCCTCATCGCTCGAATCCCTGGCGATTAGCCGGGCTTTCGCGAAATCCGATTCCTCTTCGAAAAACTCCGTCGTCAGGTAGGTCAGGCTTCCGTCACGGCGGTCGATGACCGTCCCTTCGCTGTAGCGCGGGTTGCGCGGCGTGGCGGGATAGACCTCTCGCACGATCACTTCATGCCGATCATCGGCGGCCGGCTTCGACAGTCGCAACAGGGCCTGGGCTCCGCGAATCCGGGCATCGAGATTGTCATCGTCGAGCAGTCGGACAAGCGCGTCGCGGGCATCGACGGCACGTGCGTCGGGAGCGAACTCCGCCGCATAGATCCGCACGGCCGCTTGCTGGTGCGACAGATTCCTGATCAGGGCAGTCATCCCGGCCGGATCCCCCAGCGCCGCAAGAGCGTGCTCGAAGAATGCCCTCACGGACGGATCGGAGTACCGCGCTGCGCCGTCGCGCAAGGCGGGAACGTCGCTCGCGTCCCCCAGGCGGGCGAGAGCCCACGCGGCGATCATGCTCACCTCCCCTTTCTCGTCGCGCACCATCTTGCGAAGCGCGGCGAGGGCCGGGAGATTCCCGTTCCGGGCGAGCGACGCGGCCGCCATGTTCGTCTTCGACGGCGCGCCGTTCTCCTCGAAGGCCGCTCGCAGCGCCGCCCCATCGCCGATCTCATTCACCTTGAACAGGCTCTCGCACGCGTGGATGTGGCCGTGCGGGTTCTTGTTCGTCAGCGTCTCAAGAAGCACCCGCACATAGGCCCGGTCTCCGGCCCGCACCATTTCGCGAGCCAACCCGCATCGTCGCTGCAGGTCCTCCTCCTTCTCGAGCTTCGGCTTCAATGCCGCAAGCACCTCACGACCGTAGCCCGCCTGCGTCAACGCCTCGGCCGCATGCATCGACGGCCAGAATTCGTTCGATGAAAACCCCGCCCGCAGGATGTCGACGCACCGATTGCGAAGCGCCTCGTCGAGGGAAATCGTCCGCGGCGCATCGGCACGCACCATTCCGCTCCACGGGACGAGTAGGGCGAACGCAACGAGGCAGCAGGCGCGGGGGCTCGGGTGGAACCGTTGCGGCATCATGAGTGGTTTTTCCGAAGGCGTGTTGGTCCGGACACGACGTCAGATTATCCACGACGCTCCGGCGAGGACAGGATTCCCCGTGAAAGGAGGGCCGGTTGACCGGCTTCGCCGCACGCGTCACGATGGCGCGAGTCGCACGATATGCTGCAATCGGCATCGCGCCACTCGCACAATTCTCCTCACGCGGAATCGGATCTTCTGATGGACTGGGTCCAGGTTTATGACCCTCTGGGCTCGCCATTCTGGTCCACGCTGCTGGCGTCGCTGCCGGTCGTCGCGCTCCTGGGGTTGCTGGCGGGCGGAGTCGACGCTCCGAAGTCGGCCCTCGCGGGACTGCTGGCGGCGCTGGCGGTCGCGGTCTTCGGGTTCGGCATGCCGTCCTCCGCCGCCGGAGCCGCAGCGCTGTATGGAGCGGGATTTGGCTTGCTCCCGATTGGCTGGATCGTGGTGGCGGCCGTCTTCCTGTTTCAACTCACCGTCCACACGGGTCAGTTCGAAGTCGTGAAGCGGTCGGTGGCGGCCCTCTCGCCGGACCGTCGCGTGCAAGCGCTGCTCATCGCCTTCTGCTTCGGCACGTTCATCGAAGGAGCGGCGGGATTCGGAACTCCCGTCGCCATCTGTGCGGCACTGCTGATCGGGTTGGGATTCAACCCTCTCTATGCGGCGGGCCTGGCGCTGATCGCCAATACGAGTCCGGTCGCCTTCGGCGCATTGGGGACGCCGATCATCACCCTGGCGAAGATCTCGGGGCTCGATGAGATGGCGCTGTGCCAGATGGCGGGGCGGCAGTTGCCGTTTTTCTCGCTGATCGTGCCGGCATGGCTGGTGGCGGTGATGTCCGGGTGGCGCGGCGTCGTCGGGGCCTGGCCGGCGATCGTGGTGTGCGGGGGGACGTTCGCCGCGCTGCAATTCGTGACAGCGAACTTTGTCGGCCCGGCGCTGGTGGATGTCGTCGGAGGGCTCGGTTCGCTGCTGGTGCTGGCCATCATGCTGCGGTTCTGGCAGCCGAAGGTGGTCTGGCGATTCCCGGACGAACCGCCCGCCGCGGGACCCGCCGCACAACCGCCGCTCACGCCGCGCCAGGTCGTGCATGCCTGGATGCCGTGGGTATTTCTCTCGGTGCTGGTCTTCCTGTGGGGATGGCCTTCGGTGAAGTCGACATTGAACGGCGGGACGGATAAGGCCCCCAACGCGCTCGCGGGGATCAGCCGGTTCGCATGGCCCGTGCCGGGCCTTCATCACCGTGTCTACCGCGCCGCCCCGGTGGCGCCGGTGGCCGAAGGGTCGGACCGCTCGGCCGAGCCGGAGAAAGCGGTTTTCGAGGCAGCATGGCTTGGATCGACGGGGACGGGAATCTTCCTGGCGGCCATTCTGACCGCGTTCTGGCTGCGGATCGCGCCTCGGGAGTTCGTCCGCCAATTCGGCCGCACGCTTCATGACATGCGTTGGGCCCTCTTCACGATCGCCTGCATGCTGGCATTGGCATTCACCACAAAATACAGCGGGACCGACGCGACGCTCGGCCTGGCCTTCACGCGCACCGGTGTGCTGTATCCCTTTTTTGCCCCGCTGCTGGGCTGGCTGGGCGTGGCGCTGACGGGCAGCGACACCTCGTCCAACGCCCTGTTCGGCAGCCTGCAGCGGATTACGGCGGAGCAACTGGGGCTCAATCCGGTGCTCATCGTGGCGTCGAACAGCACCGGCGGCGTGATGGGAAAGATGATCGACGCGCAGAGCATCGTCGTGGCGGCGGTCGCCACGGGTCAAAAGGGAGGCGAAGGAAAAATCCTGCGGTTCGTGTTCCTGCACAGCGTGGTGCTGGCGGCGCTCGTCGGGTTGCTGACGCTGGTGCAGGCCTATCTGTTGCCGTGGATGATTCCCGGATGAGGAAACGATCTATTGCACGGCGCCGCGGCGTGCTTACAGGGAGCGATTCCTCTCGTCACCGGCGGGAGTGTCCAATTTCGCAACGCTGGTGTCGTGCGGACGGACTTCCGGGGACGTCCCAACGGAACGCCAACCATTCACTTGCCATCCAGCAGCCCCGGCGGGGTTTCGACGAAGCGGACGGTGCCCGAGTCAAGATCGTAGACCGCTCCGACCAGTGCGATGCGCTTCTCTCGCAGATGTTTCTGCGCTTCGGGCATGCGGGCGAGCTGACGCATCGACCACAGGACGTTCGCCTCGACGGCGGCGGTGATCAATGCGTTGCGGGACTTCTTCCGGTCGAGGTTCGTCAAGCCCGGAGTGATCATCCGGACGAGGGCCGCGATGTGCTCCGGCTCGTCCAGCTTGCCGAGGAGCGCGTCGACGGCTGCCGTGACCGCACCGCAGCTTTCGTGCCCCATGACGACGAAGAGCCTGGTGTGGAGATGGCGTGCGGCGTACTGGACGCTCCCCACGACGTCTTCCGCGATGATATTTCCCGCAATGCGAACGCTGAACAGGTCGCCGAATCCCTGGTCGAAGACCAGCTCGACCGGCACGCGTGAATCGCTGCAGCTGAGGATCGTCGCGAAGGGATTCTGGCCCTTCGTCAGGCGCTTTCGCCACTCGTGGCTCTGGTGGCGGTGAATCGATTCGCCGCGGGCGAACCGCGCATTCCCGGTCTTCAACCTTTCGAGGGCCTCGTCCGCGTTCGACGGAGCGGCATCGACTTCGTCCGCATGCGCCAGGGCAGCGCCGCTCACAAGGGCGCTCCCCGCGGTCAGCATCAGGCCACGTCTTGTGATGTGTCGTCCGTGCATCTCATCTCCTGACGAGTGGCCTGAAGGGATTTCTGGGATCGCGGCGGGGCGTCCTGCATCGGACGCGCCAACGGTGAAAGGGTGGCGGGAGGTGTCCCCTGGAGATTGCTCTGCGGATTCCTCAGGGAGCCGACGAGCGCCGAGAGTTTAGGGCCCGGCCGACGGGACTGCAAAGTCAATCTCTAACGTCAATCTGAGGGCGACATGCTGGTGGGCGGAATATCGATAGGCAGGAACCTCGTCCCGTCGAAGTTCCCCCGCCCCCCTTTGCGATCTCGACAGATTTCCGGTGAAATGCTCCGCACCTTTTTCGGCGAGGCGCCCGATCGCCGTTCGTTGGATGCCACACTCTGACTCGACACATTGATCATGAGGTGCACGATGCGACGCGGAATGTTTGTGGTGGCCGTCGTAGTCCTGGGTCTCCTGCTCGCAGGGCAGGCCACTTCCGTTTTCGCCGCTCCGCCGCCGCACCCCGAAGTTTCGACCGACTCGGCCGAGCCGCTCGGAATGACCGGGCTTTCGGTCAACGGCACCATTCACCCTCACGGGCATGTGACCAGCTATTACGTCGAATACGGTCCGACGGCCGAACTGGGCAAGCGGACGAAACCGCAGCCGCTGCCTCCGGCGCTGACGGCGTACTATCACGAATCGTGGGATGCCAACGCCGGCGGCTGGCTCGGCGGAATGAGCGCTAAAGGAGACGACGCGAAGCATCACCCGGAAGGGGGCGCCAGCGGAGGCTTCCTGCGGTTTTCCGAACCGTCGGGGAACGATCCGAACCACGTCGACGGCATCGGGACGCTGCACCTTTGCAAGTACGTCTATCCGGGACTGCTCAACGGGGCGAACGGGACGATGATGCTGGGAGGGGGCGATCCCGATTTCCGCAATGCCCGCGTGACGATTTCGGTGCGGGGCAACCAGTGGCAGGCGAACGGCAGCGAACTCGTCTGGTGGACGCAGTCGCAGCGCAACATCGAGCTGGGCTTCGGAGCCGATTGGCGGCGAGCCAACTGGGCGTACTCCGGACATTCGCTCACTCCACTGCTGGCGAGCGGGAAGTGGGAGAAGTCGGAATACCGCCTGCGGAACGATTCGACGCAGTGGACCTACGGCGGCAACAACCTCGCCCAGAAGCGTCCCAACTACGCCTACTGGCCGATCGACGATTCGCAGCGGCACCTCAACAACGACTTCTTCCATCTGCTGACGTTCGTCGATCCGGCGAAGCTGCCGCAGGGCTCGATCGACTTCGATGAACTGACGGTGGCCTATCACAACTATTCGCTGCTGATTCCTTCCAACGGCGGACGATTGGTGGGTCGGCCCGAAGGGACGTCCGAGGAAGCCGCCAACCGTCTGACGGACGGGTGGCGGCATGGCGTCGATCACGTGTGGAAGTCATCGGCCAATCCCTCGGCACCGCAAGCCTTCACCTGGAAGTTCGACAGCCCGGTGTCGATTGAAGGGATCCAGGTCCATCAGAGCCACGAGAAGCCGTCGAAAACGGTGGTAGTCGCAGTTTCGCAGGACGGAACCGTCTGGACGCCGCTGAAAACGCTGGAGATTCCCGAGTCATCGCCGCATGGCTTCAACTACGCTTACGCCTATGCGAAGACCGCACCAACGAAAGCGGCGTTCGTCCGGTTCAGCGTCACGGCCGGATGCAAGTCCGATGCCTGGAGCCTGGGCGAAGTCGAAGTCTTCGGCACGGGAGAGCGGATGGTTCCCGAGGATGAGCCGCAGCCTGTCACGCTCGACCTGAGCGATCTTGAGCCGGGTAAGCCGTGCCACTACCGCTTCGTTGCGACGACTGACGCGCAGACGGTTTTCGGGAAGACACAGACAATCAGCGTTCCCGCAACGACAGCGCCTCACGTCGTCACGCAGGCCGCGACGCGTCTGACGGGCACAACCGCACGCCTCGAAGGCCGCCTCAATCCGATGGGACAGCGGACGCAGTTCTGGTTCGAGTACGGCCCCGATACCCGCTACGGTCAGAAGACAGCCGAGACCTACGGCGGCCTTCAGATCACTCCGCGGCTTGCCGCCTCGCTGTTGTCGGGTTTGAAGTCCGGCACGACGTATCACTATCGCCTGGTGGCGAAGAACGAGACAGGGATGTCTCAGGGTGCCGACACGACCTTTACTACGCCGTGACCGCACGCCGCGCGCCGCACCCAGGCTGCGGCTCTGAGCAGCCTGGGTGCCGAATCATGGGACGTTCGAAGAACCATCCGTTGAGGAACCTGGAAAGACTGAAGCAGAGTGCGCCAGGAGCGCCAAGCTGCCATTCCATCCGCATCTTCACGACGGCTTAACCTCATGCGGAGCATGAGGGCTACTTTCATGAGCAGTCTGGGTGCCGAATCAAACGACGTGGTGTGAATCTTCTGCAAGCGTCAATTGCACGCTGCCTGTCTCTACCAAGGCACCCAGGGCACCCAGAGCTGTACCCTGGGTACTGTCGTTTTCCCCTCGGCATTTCGACCCCACGGTCTTGACTCAAAATCGGGGATCGCATACACCCCCGCCCGTCGCAACGACCCCCGCGGCGGACCTCTTCCCGCCGACCGTTGCGGCCCCATCACCCGAGTCACAGTCACCGTTTCCGGCACCGAAGAGTTCGCTCTTCATCCCTTCTCACCCAGTTCGGTCCGCTTCCCCGGCGGATACCGTTCGCCGGAATTACGGGGCTCGACTCGACCGCATCCTGACCCAACTGCACAGGAACTAGACATGACCGCGAAGACGTTCCGTCCGGTCTCCGCCTGGGCTGCGCTCATCGCCGGCCTGATGGCGGCCCCGGCCGCCGCTCAGTGCCCGACGTGCGGTCCTTCACCGATCATTGCTCAGGGTTGCTCGACTTGTGCGGCTCCTCCGCCGTGTCAGGTCATGACGCCCATCGTTCAGCCTTGCTACCAGACGGTGCCCGTCACCGAATACCGCCCTGAGAAGCGCACCGTGCAACGCCAGGTCGCCGACGTCGAGTACATCGACCAGCCGGTCACCGCCTATCGTCCGGTGACGGAGACCAAGACGGCGGATGTGCCGACCGTCACCTGGCAGACCGTCACCGAATACAAGACCACCCAGCGAGACATGGGTCACTGGGTCACGAATTACGAGTGCCGCCCGAAGGTGGCTCCCTGTGCTTACGATCCGCGGCCCGGCATTGCCGGCTGGTGGAACCGCACCGCCTATTCGATGCGGACGGCCTTCGAGCCGACCATGGTGGCCCGCCGCACCTGGTGCCCCAACATCGTGACGCAGTCGTGCCCGGTCGCCCGCCAGGTTCCCCAGTACGGAACGCGGCAGGTCTCGTACAACTGCACCCGCATGGAGCCATATACGACCACTCGCAAGGTCGCGATTCAGAAGACTCGTTATGTTGCGGAAGAAATCAGCGTCATGACGCCCGTGACCGTGATGCGGGAAGTGCCGATCGGAACGTCGGTCGCGTGGGCTGTCAGCAGCCCGTGTGGTGTGCCGGGTTCGAGCGGCGGATCGCTGAATGCTCTCGCTCCTCTGCCCGATCCGAATCGCTCGGCTGAACGCGGCAGCTACGACGAGCCGGGCTTCCGCCGCAACAATCGCAGCACCGCTCCCTTCCGGGCCGATCCCAAGGGGGGCTTTGATGATCCCGCGGCTCCGCCGCCGAGCGATCCCGTTCCCAAGAAGATCTCGAGCCCCGGCCTTCGGCCCGAAGCCGATGGCGGCCGATATCCGGAAGCTCGCGTTCCGGTTCCCGGTGCGGATGAAAACGTGACCTACGGTCCCGAGATGTCGATCCCGACGGTTGCGAAGGTCTCGGGTTGGACGTCCCGCAGCAAGCGGCTGGCGGCCAAGCCGGCGGCGGGGCCTGCCCTGACGTCCAGCGACGCGGTCGCCAAGTCGGCTCCGTGATCTAGAGTTTGTGAACTGACGGAACCGGGCTCCGGCCCGTTGGAAGTTCTCGTCCCGCAAAATAGTCGTCTGTCGCGGGACGAGGTTGTGGCCAAAGCGGTGCAATGCCGCGGCGGCCTTCAAGAGACGACGTTGGACGAAGCACCTGTTCGAAGAGCCTGTTCCGCGGTGATGCAGTCTCTCTCCAAGCTGCGTTGCCACCCCAAGCGGGGCTGGTTCGACGGATGTGGTGAGTTGGGTTGATGTTCTCTCCCGCCCATCCCCTTTCCCGAGGGGACCGAAGGCCAATCACGGCGATGCCAATCCACCGTCGCCGGGGTTGATCTTCAACACACGCTTGTTGGTCTCCCCCGCGGCGCCGGCTTCAGTCCGGCGCCCACCTTCTTTTAATCTTCGTTGCGTTTTCGGTTTCGAACGCGACCAGACCTTCGTTTGAGGATGATCTCATCGAAATCGGCTTGGCCCGTCGATCAGAACTTGAGAATATCCGGACCGTCCCTCACAAGTTGCTGTCTTCGACCGGAGAAACCGCGGTCCAGACGCAAGTTACGAATCAGATCCCGTCGAAAATACTAGGAAGACGCCAGGACCTTCGTCCTTCCGCTGCTGGTCCATTCCCCGCGGCAGACATTTCGCCAACACAAGCTGCCTCCCGTGCGATGTGCGTGCTGATCCTCTCTCGCCGAATCGGGCCGGAATGGTCCGCCGATGCCGAGCGGCTGCGCGCGCTGGAACGATGGATCGCCGTCGCGGGATATGACCCGCTGATCGTTGCGACGGAAAGTCGGGAGGTGGGAAGCCGCGAGCCTGGCATCTGGCCGGCCGTGATTCGGGCCACGAAAATCGCGTGCCACGCAGGCGGGCTCGGCCCGGTGGGCCTCGTCGTGGTGGCTGGTTGCGATCCTTCGCTGCTGCTTGCCGCGCGATTGTGCCGTGCGTGGCGCGGTTGGCCGTTCGTCATCGATGAGGAGGCAGACTCTTCGTCATCGGCAACGGAAGCCGACGCTCGCGGCGGGCGATCCTTCGCATGGTTTCTCAATTGGGCGCGACGCCGCAGCCGCGCCGAAGCGGCCGCCGTCATCACGACTCGGGAAACGGGCGTGGATGACTCGATCGCGAGCGCTCTGGGAACAGCGCTCGCCGGTGTCCGGAAGGTTACCATCCGGCATAGCGTCGATCTGGATGAATGGCGTCCCGCACCGCGTTCGACCCCCTTTCGAGCCCTCTGGAATTGCCGAGACCGCTTCGTCTGCGGCGCGCTGGGTGGGCCGGTGGCGTCGACCCACTCTCAGATGCTGCTGAACGCCGCTGAGCAGTTGAGCAACCTGCACCGCGACGACATCCAGTTCTGGATCGTCCCGGACGCCGAATCATCGGTCAGCTGGGAACAGGCGGTTGCGCGGCGACGGCTGGAGAATGTCCGTATCGTCGGAAGGCCGCCGCGGGCGACGCTGCCCCGCCTGGTGGCGTCGTGCGACGCGTGGCTCTGCTCACCGGCCCAGGTGGCTGGGTCTTCGTTACGAAGCGATGTCCTCTCCCTGATGGCGTTGGGCGTACCGGTATTGGCTCCCGCCCAGGGCGCCATGTTGGATCAAATCCTTGACGCCGATGCGGGATTGGGCGTCGTGCCAGGCAGTCCCGAGTCGCTGCTCGATGGTCTCGAAGAGTTGCGTCAGTTTCCCGAGGCGTGTCGCGGCGGGCGGCAATACGTCGCGGAACGAAACGACGCCGAGCGAATCGCGGCCGACTGGGAACGCCTGATGGACAGCGTGGGGCTTCCGGTCCGGGTGCCGATGAGCCGCCGGTCGGCCACCGTGCGGCCTGCGTCCGCCGCCTGGACCGAGCGCGACGCGGCATGAGCGTCAGGTCGAGAGTGCGTCTCTCGTGCGGACGGCCGACTTCCGCAGCGTGCACGATCGGCCTGACGCACGGTTGAGTCGCTTTCCGACGAGATCAGAAGTTCCGGCGACGGCTCACGTCCGCATGGCCATCGACTCTGGAGATTTGCCTCGGACACATCGTGTCTTCGTCGGACTGAGGCGGCTGGAGCGTGCCAAAGTCGAGCGTATTCGTGGACGGTGCGGAGGCGATGGGAAACGGCGCACCTGTCGCACGGATCGGATAGAATCTCGCTCGGCGCTCAGGGGACGTGGCCTTAGAGCGCATTACCGGCGGGTGTTCCGCTTCGTAGCCTGGCCTTCCAAGGCCGGGCGCGAGGTTTTGTCCGGCCTTGGAAGGCCGGACTACGGAAAACGCGGCGGTAACGCGCTCTAGCCTTCCATGCAACGTGCCCGCACGGGGGCCGACGCAAGGCGTTCCGAGGATTGCTGTTCGAGGACGCTCGCACTTGCAGGCGGCGTTCCATGCCTGTCCGGTCACGGTGAATTCACACCCCGAAGTCACCTCATGTCGAACCCCCGAGAATCCTCTTCGATCCGTTCCGGCGGTTTGCAGACGCCGCCGATGGACGACCTCACGCTGACGCAGGATCTCGAGGCTCAGGATCGGGCCGCATCGCTCAGCCGGCCCCGCGAACAGCCTCCCGCAGCGGTGCCCGGCTATGCCATTCTCCGGCGGATCGGCGACGGAGCCTACGGGTCCGTGTGGCTTGCCAGAGAACAGAACACCGGCAAGCAGGTCGCCATCAAGTTCTACACGCACCGTCGAGGCGTTGACTGGTCACTGCTGAACCGCGAAGTCGAGAAGCTCGCGGTCCTGTATACCAGCCGAAACATCATCGGACTGCTGGACGTCGGCTGGGATGCCGACCCGCCCTACTACATCATGGAGTTCCTGGAGAAGGGTTCACTGGCCGGCTTTCTGACCGCCGGCCCACTTCCTCCCCACGAAGCGGTCCGGATCGCGCGGTCGGTCCTCCATGCGCTCGTTCATGCGCACGGCAGCGGGATCCTGCATTGCGATCTGAAGCCGGCCAACATCCTCCTGGACAGCGATTTCGAGCCGCGACTGTGCGACTTCGGGCAATCCCGGCTTTCGAACGAGCAGTACCCTGCCCTCGGCACGCTGTTCTACATGGCGCCCGAGCAGGCCAGCCTGACCGCCATTCCCGATGCCCGCTGGGACGTCTATGCCCTCGGGGCCCTGCTTTATCACATGCTGACCGGCGAGCCGCCGCACCGTACCCCCGAGAACGAAGAGCGTATTCGTGCGGCGCCCACGCTGGAGCAGCGGTTGCAGATTTACCGGCAGATCCTGGAAGAAAGTCCGCGGCCCGGCAAACACCGGCGGCAGCGGGGCGTCGACCGGATGCTGGCCGAGATCGTCGATCGTTGCCTGCGGGTCGACCCTCACAAGCGATTCGCGAATGCCCAGTCGGTGTTGACGGCCCTCGACCAGCGCGATCGGAACCGCGCCCGCCGCCCGCTCATCGGCCTGGGGGTCATCGGGCCGACGCTGCTGCTGGTCGCGATGGCCCTGGTCTTCTGGGTGGCCATGCAGACCGCCGTCGAAACGGCCCGAGACAACGTCGCCACGCGGGCGCTCGAAAGCGATTCGTTGTCTGCTCAACTGCTCGCCCGGAGCCTCCAGCGAGAGGTCGAAGATCGGATCGCCAGCCTCGAACGCATCGCCGATGACGATGAACTCCGCAACGCCATCCTGGCGGCGGAAGCGTCGAAGTGGTCCGACCGCGAAGCGATGGCTCGAATCCTTTCCAGGAACAAGGACCGGCTCGACGATCATCGCCGCAAGACGGGCCGCCGTCCGGATGTCTCGTGGCTGTTCACCGATTCCGAAGGCTTCCAGCGGTGGCGCGGGCCGTCCGAACCCGGCACCCTCGATCGCAACTACGCCTATCGCGATTACTTTCACGGAACCAATCGCGAGTACCGGTCCGACGAGCCGCACGAAGGGGTCGAGCCACTTCGCGCCCCGCATCTCTCCATCGTTTTCAAGAGCACCGCGACCCTACGTTACATGACGGCGATTTCGGTTCCCGTCTGGAGCGAGGACCATACCCGCGTCATCGGGGTCATCGCCCGCACCGCACACCTCAACGAACTCCTCGATGAATATGGCACCCTGATTCGCGGAGGCGATACGCCCGGCGAACGGGACGACGTCAATCGCATGATTGCGCTGGTCGATCGCCGCGACTGGAAGCTGCTCGACCACCCCTGGATGACCCCGGACAACATGGAGCAGATGACGGACGAACAACTCGCGACGCTCAAGCTCTCGACCGATGACATCGAACGTCTGAGCGCGCAGGCTGCCGATGCGGCTTCGTTCCGCGAAGGACATACCGTCGAAAACTCGCACTACCGTGACCCGGCCGGAAGACTGGATTCCGAGCGGTACGGCGGACAATGGCTGGCAGCGTTCGCGCCCGTCGGCCAGACGGGATGGGTCACCATTGTCCAGGAGCGGCGTCGTGATGCATTGAGGCCAGTCAACCGCGTTCACGAGTCGCTGCTCGAGCATGGTCTCCTGGCTCTGGGAGTCAGTTGCGTGCTGGTCCCACTCGTCTGGTATCTCGTCATGCGCGGGCTGAATGACCGCCCGGTACGTCTTCATTTTGACAGGGGGGAGGGGGGACCTTCTTCGGTTGGAACAGGAACCGCGACGGGGGGAAGTTCTCAATAGTCCCGCGGCGCGGCAGATGGTCCCGGCCCGTCGCTGTTCAGAATTTTGAACGGGATCAACAGGCGTTTGTCAACCCGCCGGAACGTCCATCGGCTATCGGTGGCTGTCAAGGATGGCGGCGAAATCCGGTGATTCTCGGCATTCGGGGAGGGCTCGAAGCTGCGGGAACGCTAATCGCGGGCCGTCGAACAAACTTGGCGCAGGACATGCTGCGATGGAACCGATCGCCCGATGGGATGGGCGTTCCTGACTTCCCCGCCATCAGTCACACCTGCGATCACGCTCATGGCCAACCCATCCCTTTACAAGCCGCGAAGGACCCGCACTCCGCAGACGGGACCCGAAGTAGACACCAGCGTCAACTACCTGCTCGGTGGGATTGTGTTGCTGGCGTTGCTGTTCGTCTCGCTGTTCGGATTGATCGGCTTCTCATCGATGCAGCAGCCTCTGTGGGAAACGACGGACGTGCGCGTCCGACGCGTCGCGGCCCCCGAGCAGGACATCGGTCCGCCCATCGAGACCCCGGCGACCGAAGCCGGTCGCTGACGCCGGGAGGTTTGACAGGTAACTTTCGTTCCGGTCCCTTGTCTTGCGAGGGACTCGACCGGTAAACTTGGCCGCAATAGCGACAGACTCTCGCTTTCCGGTCGTCAGATTTCTGCCGGTGCAGGAACAGATCAAAGGCGCTGAGGCCGGTCGCTGAGCAATCCGTTTGGCGGGGAGACCCCTCGCCCGGTTGCGGGCCGGAATTCAAGGAGGATTTCATGTCGCCCGGACGGCGTCCTGCGCTGCTTCGTTACTTCGCCGCCGCCTGCATTGTGGCTGTCTGCTTACTGCTGCGTGGTCTTCTCGACCCCCTCATCCATCGCGAGAGTCCGTATGTGATTCTCCTGGGTGCTGCAATGCTTGCCGCCTGGTTCGGTGGATTCGGTCCCGGGGCCTTTGCGGTGCTTCTTTCCGCTCTGGGAGCGAATTACTTCTTCCTCGACTCGGATGCGGGCATTTTTGTTCCGGGAACGCTGATCAATGCGGGCCTGATCGTGTTTGTGCTCGAAGGGATGTTCGTCAGCTGGCTGACCGAGAATCTGCACGTCGCACTCCAGAAGCATGCGGCGTCCGAGCGGCAACTGGCCGAGGCGGACGTCCGCAAGGATGAATTCCTTGCGACTCTCGGACACGAGATGCGGAATCCACTCGCGACGATCCGCCATGCGATCGCCATTCTCAAGGACGCCCGCGCGACGCCGGCGCAGTGTTCCCGCGCGCGCGATACGCTCGAGCGACAGTCCGATTATCTGACTCGGATGATCGACGACATCCTCGATGTGTCCCGGATCACGCGCGGAAAACTCGTCCTCAAGAATCAAAAGCTCGATTTGCGGGAGGTCGTCGCGCGGGCGGTCGAACAGTGCCGCAACCAGATCGACGCGCGGCGCCATGAGTTCCTGGTCTCGGTTCCGGCCGAAGCAATGATGGTCGACGGGGACATCATGCGGCTGACACAGGTTGTGTCCAACCTGCTGACGAACGCGGCGAAGTATACCGACGAAGGGGGACGGATCATCCTTCAGGCGACCGTGGACGAGTTCGAAGCCACGATCTCGGTCCGCGACTCGGGGATCGGCATCTCTCCCGAGATGCTCCCACGCGTTTTCCAGCTCTTGTCGCAGTCGGACCGCTCGATCAGCCGTTCGCAGGGGGGGCTGGGATTGGGTCTGGCCGTCGTCCGGAGCATCGTCGAACGGCATCGCGGGACTGTGATGGCATACAGTGCCGGGGCAGGCCGGGGAAGCGAATTCGTCGTGCGGATCCCGCGGGCGACGGCCCGTCCCGAACCGAGTCGCGCAGCAATCGCCCGGCGCCGCGCCCGCCGAACGACGGCGACGTCGACCCCCACCGTCCCCACCGCGACAGTCAGCAATTCGATGAGCGGATTGCTCCCCTCACAGCTCGAGCGCCGCCAGGCCGGATTTCCTTCGCCACGAGCGCTGCGGATCCTGATAGTCGACGACAATGAGGACATTGCGTCCGGATTGTCGACGCTGTTGCGGTTGGACGGCCACGATACGCGGACGGCCGGCAATGGGGCGATTGCCGTGGAAATGGCTCGCAGCTACAAGCCGCATGTCGTGCTGCTTGACCTGCATCTGCCGGACGCCGACGGGTGCGATATCGCTCGACAATTCCGCCAGGAGTTCCAAGGTCAGCCGCTCCTGCTGGTGGCCATGACCGGCCACTCGGGCGAAGAGGTCCGCCGACGCTGCCGCGATTCGGGTTTTGACGAATACCTCTTGAAGCCGGTGCGGCATACGGACCTGGTCGATCGCCTGAGCCGATTCGCGGCCGACCGCGTGATGGGCAAGACGAATTCGAGCGTGTCGATCCCCACGTTGGCGACGAATTGATTCGCGTGCGCGATTCGTCCGGCGTTTCGACCAATACGCGTCCCGCGCCGAAGTCAGATCGCCGTCCCGTCGAACAGGTTGAGCACGGGCTTGAGTCGCTGCACCAGAAGGGACTGGTACCCTAGGAGAATGGTCGAATTCGTGTCGGCGGGAAATGTCCGCACGAAAAGCGAATCCGAGCGAGCCCACTCGCTCCACACCTGTCGAAGCGACTTCTTGCCGAAGTTGGACGTCAGCCGTTCGCGAAGGTGCAGCGACTGACCGACGTAGATCGTCGAATCCGTTCCATCGCCCGAGACGACGTAAAGCCCCGACGCAGGGGCGTCAATCGCCGCCACTTCTTCCAGCGGACGCGGCGCTCCCAGGCGTCCCGGACCTTCGAGCCGTGTCAGTGTTTCCGACATTCGCTGGCCGTGCGCGCGTGCGTCGTTCGCCTCTTTGCGGAGCTTCAATGCTCCCCAGCGATATTCCAGCGAAGTGAAACCGGGTGCCGCGCGGCGTGCCACCGCGTCAAACTCGGCCGCCGCAAACGGATCGCACAGGACGTCGTCCAGGCTGTCCGCTCCCGCATCGATCATCTTGCGCCAGGCAATTTCGCTGGCGAAGAGAAAGGGATCACAATGATCCCACGTGAACTCCGTGCGCTGATGCGTTTCCAGCCCCGCGAGACGACCCGCCTTGCGAAGGCGGAACAGCAGCCGGTTGATGTGGCGGGCGTCGCCGGGAACTCCCTTTGCAGCACATTCGGCGGCCAGCCGTGTATTGAGTTCGGGATCGGCGATAACGCGATCGAGCGAGTGTCCCTCCCGGGCCTTGTCATAGGCTGCGATCAGATTTTTCACCACCTGCTCGTCGACGTGGGGTGCGGCCGGAGGCGGCGGTTCACTCGCCTTTCTCTGCTTCCTGGCGAACTCGTTCGCCGGCCGTCCCGACGTTTTCCCCGTGGGCGTGGGGGGAGCGCTGGCTGTCGGCTCGGCGGCGCCGACGAGCGGATCGCCCACGCAGACGGAAGCCAGCCGCTCGCGGCCGCGGGCGATGTATTCCGGCGAAACATCGAATCCCACGTAATCCCGTCCCAGTTTGCGAGCCACGATGAGCGTCGATGCACTCCCCGAGAACGGGTCGAGCACCAGCTCTCCCGGCTCGGAACACATGCGGATGATGCGGCCGAGCAGCTGTTCCGGCATCTGACAGCCATGGAACCCGGCCCGTTCCTTGAACGTGCCGGCGACGCGGGGGAAGTACCACGTGTCTTCCATCGTCGTGAAGGCCCCGGCGGCATCCTGCGGACGCAGGATCCATGTGTCGTCAGCCAGCCGTCCCCTGGGGTTCGCCCGCGTGTCCGCGTAGACGAGCTGCCGCGCCGAAGGAATGCGGTTCTCCGGATCCTCGGATCGAAAGGTGAACTGCGAACGGTCTTTCACGAAATGGAACAAGTGAGCGTGCGACCGCGTGAACTTGCGCGTGCAGTTCACACCGAAGGTGTAATACCAGACGACCCAGCTGCGGCAATGAAATCCGATTTCGCGGCTGATCAGCTTGAGCTCGGCCGCGTACTCGTCGCCAATCGCCAGCCAGAACGTCCCGGTCGGCTTCAGCGCGCGATGCACCGCACCGATCCATTGCCGCGACCAGTCGAGGTACTGCTCGTGCTCGCGCGAGTCGTCGTAGACGTCGTATTCATAGCCGATGTTGAACGGAGGATCGGCAAAAGCCAGATCGACCGAACCCGCCGGCAGAGCATTCATTCCGGCAATACAGTCGCCGAGATGGATCGAATTTCGCGCTCCGTCCACACGCCGCTCCAGGGAGATTCACCGCCGCCATTTCACGCGAGTCATCGCCTTCCCTGGAAGACTCAATTCCTGCCTGTCCAATGTCCCCATTTGCAGCGCGAAATGCCAGCGTGCGGCGGTTCGAGTCAGCAGGCGTGCGATGCCGCTTTCAGCCCGCATCTGATCAGATCAAATGCAGGATCCACAGGAAATACGGAATGAGCGAATCGTCGCTGTGATCTCCTGACTGCGCTCGTTCATTTCCCCGCACGGAGAGCAATCGCCAAACCAAGCAGCCGCAGGTATCCCTCTTCTACAGTCACCTTCAGCACCGGCCCGGTTGGTGAACCGGTCACGTCGACCGACAAGCGGTCCTTGCCCCGAATGAAGGCATCCCGCAGCAGCCGCGTTCTGGCGCTCTCCTCTCCGGCCTGGGGCGACATCGCCACCCACGTTCCCGCCGCAATCTCCAGCTGCAGTCCGTCCACTGGCGTCCCCTCCCTGGCAGCGCGGGAGACAAAGCCGGTCACGTCGCTCTCGTTCGACTTTCCCGCGACAGCGAACCAGAGGGTCTCTCGTCCCGCCCCCACCAGCAGCCCTGGCTTGGGGCCAAACACTCGGTCGTCATTCGCCGACGCACTGCGACCCGTCAAGCGATGAAGCTGGACCTCTCCCGCGTCGACGGCGTTCGTCTCGACGGCCCCAACGTTCGGATGCCGGCCGAGCTTCTGGAGCAACTCGGGCAGTGCTCGGGCCAGCGAGTCGGCGTCCTTCATCTGGATGCCCCCCACCATCGTCAGCGGCCCGGGGGCGGCGCCGACGAAATGAACTTCCACATCGAGCCGGCCGGCTTCCATCGTCGCCTTGAGGGGCCCAAACAAGCGTGACAGGAGTGCTGCATCCTCGGGATTGGCCTTGGCCAGGGCCTGCTTTTCAACGGCATTCGCCAGATCTCGAAGTGCCGGACGACGCTTCTCGGAAACCGTAAAACCGATTTTCAACCGGGCGGGAGAGGCCGGGTTCGCCAGGTTTCCGACCATCGGCGGCGCCCCCGCCTCCTTGCCGTTCGCATTGACGAACCGTGCCTCCAGCGAAGCGGACCTGGTCGTCTGGTCGATCGTGAGTCCGACGACAACCTCGCGCCCATTCCGGACGGCCGATTCGATCATCTCGAGACCCGCATCGCTCATTTCCTTTTGCGCCCGAACCGCTTCTTCCGTCGAGTCAGGCTTCTCGGCGGCCTTCTGCTGGTCGGCCTCGACCCGAGCCCGGACCGTCCCCAGAAACAATTGCTTCACCCCCTCGGGAACGACGCTCAAATCGACCCGTGCGGCAATGTCGTACTTCGTCGCGAGATCCTTCGTCAAAGCCTCGATGTCGGGAAACGCGCGGTCGAGCGCAACCCCCTTGGGGGCGATCATCGCGTGCGTCCCGTGGAACTGGAGAAATGCCGATCCGTTCGGACCTGCCAGTTCGTGCCGCCCGGTCTTTCCTTCCACGGGTTTCGTGCGGATCGGCCCGAAGGCCACCGTCTTGAGGAAGGCGTCGGCATCTGCCACCGGGACAAATCCGATCGGCTCGGGCTTGGGAGGAAAGCCCCCCGTCAGAAAAACGAGAATGCCCGCCGGTCGGCTGCGATCGGCCCCTTCGAAGTTGCCGACGTTGTTCAGCAGTCCCTTGAGCGAATCGAACAAGTCACCATGGTCAGCCGAGACGGCGACCGTCTTGACGTCTTCGAGGAGCCGATCAATCGAAGCGGCCGTGACCACAACGAGCGGACGGGCCGTTGCCTTGTCTTGTGCGACGGCGTCCTGCGCGACGGCCGACAGCGGCGGCAAAACCAGCGATTGAGAGAGAACGACGACGACCGTCAAAAAAATCCGGCGCATGGTGGGCGAGATGCGAATGCGGAACATGACGGCAGCTCTCGGTGAAACCTGGGGCGGGGCCGAAATCCGTAAAAATCGGACAGCCGCTGATACCCGGCGATGGATCGACTCGGTTTCAGGCGCATTCCAAAGACGCCCCGAGGCGAAAAGCGAAAATTACGGCGGACTGGAGTTTTGACTCCTATGGGCAACGTTGACGCCCCTCACACTGTCCCATTAAATTTGATTGATGGATCTCGTCGGACGGCTGTCTTCGATTTGTCGACGGATCCTGCAAGCCAGCGGAACTCTCATGACCGAATTGTTGAATCGTCGACCATTCTCCATCGGGCAGAAGGAAAGTTCCTGCCTGCGGTTCATCGCGGTTTGGGGGCTCATGCTGTCCGCCGCCGGAATGCCTCTCACCGCGACCGCCGGCGAGCGGACGGTGAGCTTCATCAACGACGTGATGCCCGTGCTGACGAAGTCGGGCTGCAATGTCGGCGCCTGCCATGCCAAGGCCGGCAGCGGGCAGAACGGGTTTCAACTTTCGTTGTTGGGATTTGAACCGCTCGAGGACTACGAGCATCTGGTCAAGGAAGGACGCGGGCGTCGGCTCTTCGCCGTCACCCCCGAACGCAGCCTGCTTCTCCTGAAGGCCTCCAGCCAGGTTCCGCATGGAGGGGGCCTTCGATTGGCTCCCCATTCCGCGGGCTTCGCGACGCTTCTCGAATGGGTGCGCCAGGGGATGCCGTACGACGCTCCCGGCGCTCCGAAGCTCGTCGGCTTCGAGGTCGAACCGCAACGCGGAACGGTTCAGCGCGGCGGCGAACAGCAGTTGAAGGCCATCGCCCGCTATTCCGATGGCGCGGTTCGAGACGTGACGTCGATGGCGCTCTACGCATCGAATGAACCCGCCATGGCGGACGTGAATGACTCCGGGCTTGTCAAAGTCCTCGACCTCTCGGGCAAAGTCGCGGTGATGGTGCGGTATCAGGGACGATCGGCGGTCTTCAACGCGTCGGTCCCCCTCGGTGCTCCGGTCGAGTCGCTCCCCGCGGCACGCAACTTCGTCGACGAACACGTCTTCGCGAATCTCAAGGTCCTGGGAATTCCTCCCTCGGCCCTCTGCGACGATTCCACGTTCCTTCGCCGCGTGACGCTCGACATCGGCGGACGCCTGCCAACGGATGCGGAGACATCGGCGTTCCTCGCCAGCAGCGACCCGGAGAAACGCGACAAGGCCATCGATGATCTGCTCCGCACCCCGGACTACGCGGACTACTTTGCCGCCAAGTGGACGGCCCTGCTGAAGAACCGCCGTGATGACGCCAGCGACATCGTCTCGAACTTTGCATTTCACGCCTGGGTTCGAGACAGCCTTCTGGCCAACAAGCCCTACGATCAATTCGTCCGCGAGCTGCTGGCCGCCACCGGCACGGTGATGGGAAACCCGCCCGTCGCGTGGTACAAGCGCGTGAAGGAGCCCAAGCAGCAGATCGAGGACGTGGCCCAGTTATTCCTCGGCGTCCGCATGCAATGCGCCCAATGCCATCACCACCCCTTCGAGCGCTGGAGCCAGGACGACTATTACGCGCTGGCGGCCTTCTTCAGCCAGGTAGGACGGAAGCCTTCGGCGACGCGCGGGGAAGACATGATCTTCCACAAGCGGGGAATCGCGGTCGCGAACAACATGAAGACCGGGGCCCCGCTGAAGCCGGCGGCCCTCGGCGACGCCATCCCGCCGATCGCGGCGGACGAAGACCCGCGGCTCCGTCTCGCCGACTGGATGCGGCTCGAGAACAATCCGTTTTTCGCCAAGTCGCTGGTCAATCGTTACTGGAAGCACTTCTTCAGCCGCGGGTTGATCGAGCCGGAAGACGACATTCGTGACACCAACCCTCCGACGAATCCCGAACTCCTGGCGGCGCTCGAGAAGCATTTCATCGCCAGCGGATTCGATCTCAAGGAACTGGTGCGGGCCATCACGCGGTCGAACGCGTATCAGCTCAGCGCCAATCCGAACGCTCATAATGTCGTCGACCGCCAGAACTATTCGCGGTTCTACCCGAAGCGACTTCAGGCCGAAGTCCTGCTTGACGCTGTCGACTTCATGGCGGGGACACAGACCGACTTCGCCAATCTGCCGCCGGGAACGCGGGCCGTCGCACTTCCGGACAACAGCTATAACCGTGCGATTCCATTTCTCAGGGTCTTTGGACGTCCGGAAGGGGAGAGCGTCTGCGAGTGCGAGCGCGTGCAGTCGTCCAGTCTTGCCCAGAGCCTTCACCTGTTGAACGCCCCAGACGTCAAGGCGAAGCTCGGCAGCCCGACGGGTCGCGCCGAGGGACTGGCCAAGGACGAGCGTCCGGCCGAAGCCCGGATCCGCGAACTCTATCGAGCGGCTTTTTCCCGAGAGCCGCGTTCGGAAGAACTCCGCACCGCATTGGATTATCTGGCCGAACCGCGCGTTGACGCCGAAGGAAAACCGGTCGATGCAAAGAAGGCCAATCGAGAAAACTGGCAGGACCTGATCTGGGCCCTGATCAACACGAAAGAGTTCCTGTTCAATCATTGAACGACCGAACGACCTAACCAAGCTTTTTCGGAAGACTGTCCGTCAGGAATGCCCGCATGTTGTGTCGATTCAAGTTTCTCCTGATTCTGTCGTTTGCTTTGCTGTCATTCATTGGACGCGCGGCGAACGCACAATCGGTCTGCCTCCCCGCTCCGCGGCTGCTGACCACCATGCCGATGGGGGGAAAGGCAGGCACCCAGGTCGAGATCACGATCACGGGCGAGCACTTGGATGACGCCAGCGATCTTCGCTTTTCCGATCCGCGCCTCACGGCGACTCCGAAGCTCGACGCGGCCGGAAAGCCGGTGCCGAACACGTACGTGGTAAGCATCGCCGCGGACTGTCCCGCGGGTCTCTACGAGGCTCGGCTGATGACGCGGCTCGGCGTGTCTTCATCGCGAGTGTTCTGCGTCGGGGATCTGGATGAACTCGTGCGGACGAAGCCGAATACGACGCTGGCCACGGCGATGGAGGTCCGCGTCAACTCGGTCTGCAACGCCGTGATGAGCGTGAGGGCAGTGGACCACTATGCGTTCGATGCTCGTAAAGATCAGCGCGTGATCATCGACTGCGCCACCCGCGGAATCGACTCGAAGCTGGATGCGGTGGTCATCGTAGCGGATGCGGCGGGGCGGGACCTGCAGGTCGAGCGCCGCGGAGGAGTGCTTGACTTTACCGCGCCCGCAGACGGGCGATACGTCATCAAGGTGCACGAGCTCACCTACAAGGGGGGGCCGGCCTTTTACTATCGGCTCGCCGTGCGCGAGCTTCCGCCCGGCGCCGCGATCGTCCGGCAGCCGTCAACCAAGGCGGTCAATTCGTTCTCATGGCCCCCCACCGGACTCCCTGAGCAGGCGGCCACGGCCGAAACGGAACCCAACAACGACCGCTCCAAGGCTCAGCGGATCACCCTTCCCTGCGACGTCTCCGGAAGCTTCTTCCCCGCCGCCGACGTCGATTTTTACGAGTTTGAAGCGAAAAAGGGAGAAGAGTGGTGGGTCGAGGTCGGGTCGGAGCGTCTCGGGCTGCCGACCGATCCTTCCATCCTGGTGCAGCGCGTCGTCGGCTCGGGGGCGGACGAAAAGGCGACCGACATCGCCGAGTTCAGCGACATCCCGAGCCCGGTGAAGGTCTCGAGCAACGGCTACGCCTATGACGGACCGCCGTACAATGCGGGCACGGCCGACATTCTCGGCAAGCTGACGATTCCGGAAGACGGTCTCTACCGTCTTCAGATCACCGACCTTTTCGGCGGCACCCGGAATGATCGCCGCAACGTCTATCGGCTCGTCATCCGCAAGCCGCAACCCGAGTTCGCACTCGTCGCCTGGGCGCTCCACATGGAACTGCGGAACGGCGACCGCAACGCCCTCTCGAAACCGCTGGCGCTTCGCGGCGGCGCGACGATGGCGCTGGAGGTCGTCGCCTTCCGGCGCGACGGTTTCAATGGCGATATCGAACTCGTCATGGAAGGACTGCCGGAGGGAGTGACCGCACAGGGGCTCAAAATCCCCGCCGGTCAGTCGCGCGGCATGGTCCTGGTGACGGCCAGCCAGGAGGCTCCGCGGGCGCTCGCCAGCGCCCGGTTCTTCGGCCGTGCCGTCGTCAACGGGGCGGAAATGATTCGCCCGTGCCGGCTCGCGTCGATGGCGTGGCCCATTCCCGACTCATGGGGCGAGATCCCCTATCCCCGTCTGCTGGCCGACGTCCCGGTTTCGGTGAGCGGCTTCGATCTGTCCCCGTTGACGATTGCTCCGGTCAGCTCCGTGTTCCAGGCAGCGGCCGGTTCGAAATTGACCATTCCCTTGCGGCTGACGCGACGCAGCGAGTTCTCGGGCGCCACGATGCAGTTGCGGACGGCCGGCGCCGGCGGATTCGAACGCGTTCCGCAGTTCAATCTCTCGCTTACCGCGGATGAGACGCAGGCCGTCATCGATCTGGGAGCGCTCAAGACGCCGCCCGGAGACTACATGATCGCCTTTTATGGCGGGGCGGTCGCCAAGTACCGGCATCGCCCGGACCTCATCGCCGTGGCCGAGGAAGCCCGGAAGCAGGCCGAGCGGCAGCTGGCCGAAATTGACGCCGAAGTCAAAAAGACTGCGGACGAGGCCAAGGCGGCTTCCGAAGAGAAGAAAGCCGAGGCGGCCAAAGCGGTCGAAGCCGTGACCGCCCGGCAGAAGGCGGCCGCCGCCGCCCTGGCGGCCGCGGCGGAACAGGTCAAGAAGGCCACCCAGACAGCGCAGCCGACAGACATTGTCGATATCGTCGTATCCGAACCCATCGCCATTCGCGTCCAGCCCGCAGAGTCGAAATGAGCCCTACCGAAATGCAACACCTGTCCCGGTGCGCCGGTCCCTTCCAGTCGAAACCGTGGGACGCGGGAGTCGGCAGCCGCCGCGGTTTTCTGCGGATGGGGCTGGCCGGCTTCGCCAGCCTGAGCCTTCCAGGCGTCCTGCGTCTTCAGGCGCAAAGTCGCCTGCTGGCGGCCGAGTCCCCCGCCCCCTCGGGTGAGAAGACGGCCGTCATCATGGTGTGGAAGCCGGGGGGGGCTTCGCATATCGATTCGTACGATCCGAAGCCGAACGCGACGAGCGAGTATCGAGGCCCCTTTCATGTGATCGATACGAAGGTGCCCGGCCTCCAGTTCACCGAGCTGCTGCCGCGGCACGCGGCCATCGCGGACCGCTTCACCGTGCTGCGGTCGATGCGGCAGACGGCCGGGGGCCACCCCGCCGGATCGATGCAGCTCCTCTCGGGCGACCCGGACACCCGCGACAAGCCGAAGCCCCGCTATCCCGACTGGATGTCGGTCGCCAACGACCTCCGTTCGAAGGAAGGCCCGCGGCAGAATCCCCTTCCCGCCTACGTCGGCATCAACCCGCCGCTCGAATACAACGGTCCGGCGTACCTCGGCGACGCCTATTCCCCGTTCACCGTCCACGGCAACCCGAACCTGCCGACGTTTTCCGTGCCCAATATCGGCCTCTCGGACCAGGGAGAAGTGCGGCGGCTGGGACGGCGGTCGAACCTGCGGAAGAACCTCGACACGCTCGAGCGGGCCTTCGACAAGGCGGGAGAGCTGGCGGCGCTCGACGAGTTCGAAACGCAAGCGATGACGCTCCTCACGAATGCGAAGACGAAGGAAGCGTTCGACCTCTCGCGCGAGGACGACCGCACCCGCGACCGCTACGGCCGCAATCAGTGGGGGCAGCAGTTGCTTCTCGCGCGGCGACTGGTCGAGGCGGGCGTGGACGTGCTGACGACGAGCCTCAACGGGCCGTTGTGCGGGCGGGTGCAGAACTGGGACGACCACGCGGTCAACCACAACGTTTTCGAGGCGATGCGGTTCCGGGCCGACGTCTACGACCAGGCGGTGACCGCCCTCATCGAGGATCTCTTCGAGCGCGGGCTCGACAAGCGGGTGCTGGTCGTGGTGACGGGAGAATTCGGCCGCACGCCGAAGATCAGCTATGCCGCCAGCACCGGCGGCGGCGACGCCAGCGCCCCCGCCGGGACGATGCAGCCGGGCCGCGACCACTGGCCGCGGGCCTTCTCGAACCTATGGGCCGGCGGCGGCATCGAGGCGGGGCGGTTCATCGGGGCGACGGACAAGCGGGGCGAAGACTCGATCGAACGGATCTGCGGCCCCGGCGATTTCCTGGCGACGATCTACCGCCACCTGGGGATCGACCACGGCACGCCGATTCTCGACTTCAACGGACGGCCGACGCCGATCGTCGATCACGGCAGGCCGATTCCCGAACTCGCGGGCTGACCTAAGCCGACCTGGGCCAGCGCCTGCGAGGCCGTGGACGCGCGCCGGGCCGACTTCCCTGGCCGATGACATCGCGGCAGGACGCCACCCGTCATCGCGAATGGCCCGACGGGCGTTCCGTTTCGTAGTCCGGCCTTCCAAGGCCGGACAAAGTCTCGCTCCCGGCCTTGGAAGGCCGGGCTACGAAAGACGCAGCAGTGCCTCGCTGTAACGAGCGGACGCGTCCATGGCGTGTCATCATGCCCTGGCGGTTGCCGGAACTGGAACCCAACTACTTCCCGCTCAGACTTCGCCGGCCGCGGGCCATCAATCGGATGGCATCGATCGCAAGTCGGCGAGTCTCCGGCGATCCGTCGAAGACGGCCCGCAGTGCAATGGCCGACTCGTCCCCCGCGGCGTCGGCCACGGCGATCGCACCCGTCCCGTCCGCCTCCCCAGGCTCAGCGTCGTTGCCTTCGCCCGCGATGCCGGCGGACGTTGCGAGAGTTGTCCGTCGAAGTTCGACTGACGAGGTTTCCTGCGTCTCGGCCGAGTCGCCAGGGCTTCGGGCTTCCAGCGGCTCTCCGTCCGGCTCGGCCGGGGCGAAGAGCAGAGGAACTTCGACCCCCAGGAACTGGCCGAGCTGGAAGACCTGGCCGGGAATGCCGCCCAGCATGCTCTGGCCCAGTCCCGTCCAGAAATCGTCCAGCAGATTCTGCGTCTCCAGGGAATCCTCGGTGAGCCAGTCCGGCTCGAGCTCATCGAGCAGGACGCGCTTCAGGGCCTTCGAATTCGTCCGCACCGCATCGATCCAGCGGATGATCTGCTCGCGAGGCGTCAGGTCGCCCGATTCGTTCTCGGCGTCCAGGCCCGAGAGAGCCGCCAGGGCGTCATCGTCGTCGCCGTCCCCATTCCCATCCGCGACGTTGAAGAAGACCTGGCCCCGGCCCCCGGCCTGCGCCACCTGCGTCCCTTCGGTGCCGAGGGTCGGAGCGGCGTAATCGAGCGAGAGCGAAACCGCCTCGCTGACGGTCAGCCCGCCCTGGAACGTCGACTGCTGAGTCCCGGCCGCGGTGATCAGCGAGGCGCCCCCGCGGAACACGCCGCCGACCCCGGTGAAGTCGATCTGGTATTCGCCGGGAGAGGCGTTGCGGATCACCAGCAGCTCGACGGCCCCGTCCCCGCTGAACGTCAGGTTGCCCCCGATCTCGTTGAAAGTCCCGCGATCGGCGGTATGCCCGGCCTGCCGCCCCTGGGGGTCGGTGATGACGTAGTCGACGGGATGCGTCACGAAGACGAAGACGTTCTCGATCGTCCCGCGGTCCAGCGAGATCTGGTGATTGATGGCCGCGATGATTTCCTGAAGCTCCTCGTCGGTCTCTCCCTGCTCGAAGCCGCCCTGTCCGCTTCCGCCCTCCTGGTTTTCCTGCCCGCTTCCGGCGCCTTGGAAGACGAGCGGAACCGTTCCATCGGGCTGATAGTCCGGATCGGCGATCAGCTCGTCGGCATAGGCGGCGATGAACCGCTCCGTGGCGATCTCCAGGGCTGCCTCGAAAGTCCGCGAATCGAAATAGCCCGGCTCGGGGTTGCGGTTCCCGATGGCGACGAGGTAATCCTCGACTTCGCCGTCCGCAGCGAAGCCGTTCGCGTTGAGATTCCCCTGGGTGCTCACCCGCAAGCGGGCATAGGTCGAGACGACGTCCCGCGAGACATCCTGCGGGCGGCCGTCCTCGCCCGTGACGGTGTCGGTGAAGTCGACTGCCCCGGCGGGGATGACGATATCGACGTAGTTGACTCCTTCATGCAGGACGAGGCTGGTTCCGTCGAGTTGGAACGTCGATTCGGTCCCGGCGGTCCCGTCCTCATTGATTACCGCACGGCGGTTATTGCGGAACTCGACCCGCTCGTTCGCGTCGAACGTGCCGTTGCGATTGAAATCGATCCAGGCGTCGAGCCGGCCGCCCGCCGGCGCCTCGATGCGGAGCGTGCGGATCAGGTCGCGGTCGTCGCGGCCTTCGATTCCCGTCAGGATCGTCACGCCGTCCTCGTCGTCTCCGCCGTTGAGGTCGTCTCCATCGGCCCCCACGGAGGGCTGGCCGTTGGTCTCGCCGTAACCGACCGTCGTCCCCAGCCGGACCGGGTTGGGATTAATATGCGACCCGCCATGCCGGGCGCCGTTGGGGCCCGGGTTGTCCTGGTCCGGGGCGGTCGTTCCGTACGACTCGGGGGCGTCGCCCAGGTCCTGGTAGCGCAGCACGCGGACGCTGATCGTCCCGCTGCGGGTGATGGGCTGGCGCGGGACGTCATCCGGGGCTTCGTTGAGGCGGTCGCCGAGGTCGGTCGCCGAATAGGTGAACGTGGCGATTCCGACGAAGTCGGGATCCGGGATGAAGATCGCGAAGTTGCCGTCGTCGGAAATCTCAGCGTATCCGCCGGTGACTCCGGTGATCCGGAATGTGAAGTCATCGGGGTTCGTTTCGACGTCGGTCAGGAACTGTCTGAGGTCGACCACGAATGACTGGGCCTGATCGATCGTGGGCCGATCGGTCGGCGCGACCTCGGGCTGGTCGTTCACGGGAAGGACCGTCACCAGCAGCGTCTCGATGGTGACGGCGATGCTCGTGTTTTCGCCTTCGTCGGAGGTCGAGGTGAGGGTCAGCACGAAGTCGCGGTTGTCATTGAGCGGCGGCGTGATCCGCAGCGAGGCCAGGTTCCACGACGTGATGTTGACCGACCGGACATTGGTCGTGGACGTGAACGTATGCGTTCCGTCCGACACGACAGATCCGGCCGGAATCGCCGAGAGAATCAGCGTTCGCGTTTCCGAGCCGTCATCGTCGAACAGGGTGTTGGTCACGCTGAGCGGGATGGCAGTGTCTTCGCGCCCCGTGGCGGGACTCACCGTGAGGATCGGCGCATCGGCCACGGCCGTCACTGTCACCGTCAGGTATCGCACCGTCTGCGCGGTGCTTTGATTCTCGCTTTCCGTGGTGGTCGAGGTGAACGTCAGCGTGAAGTCATCTCCGCTGTTGAGCAGCGGCGTGACGCGCAGTTCGCTCAAGGTCCACGTCGTGATGTCGACCGAGGTGTTCCCCGCGGTGGCGGTGAATGTGTGATCGGGGTTTCCATCGGTGATCGTCGCGCCGATCGGAATGCCGCTGACCAGGAGCCGGATCGACTCGGACCCGTCCTGGTCGACGAACGAGTTGGTCACCGTCAGCGGGATCGTCGTGTCCTCGTCGCCGATGGCATTGGCGACGGTCAGAACCGGAGCATCGGCCACCGCGACGACCGTGACCGTCAGCGTCCGGACGACGGTCTCGAAGTCGCCGTTCTCGGACTCGGTGGCCGTGGTGGTCAGCGTGAGGGTGAAATCGTCGCCGCTGTGAAGCGGGGGCGTCACGCGCAGCCCGCCCAGGGTCCAAGCGGTGACGTCGCACGAGGTGTTGTCGGCGGTTGCCGTGAACGTGTGGCCGGCGCCGTCCGCGAGTGTCGCGCCCGCGGGGATGCCGCTGACGACCAGCGTCCGGGTTTCGGACCCGTCGAGATCGACGAGCGCGTTCGTCACGGACAACGGAATGACGGTGTCTTCGTTGCCGGTCGCGTCCACCGTCGTGAGGATCGGCACGTCGGCCACCGCGACGACCGTGACGGGAAGCGCACGGACGGTGCTGGCCGTATTGCCGTTCTCACCTTCGGTCGTCAGCGACGTCACAGTCAAAGTGAAGTCGTCCGAGCCGTGAGTCCGCAACTGGATCGTCAGTTGCGAGAGGTCCCACCCGGTCACTTCCCACTGCGTCATTCCAACGGACGCGGTGAAGCGGTGAGCGGGATTGCCGTCCGTGATCGTCGCGCCCACAGGGATCGCGCCCAGAAACAGGCGGAGCGTTTCCGACCCGTCCGTGTCGGTCCGCGTGGTGCTGATGTCGAGCGGAATGGCCGTGTCTTCATCGCCGGACGCCGCGGAGACGGTCAGCACGGGGGCATCGGCCACGGCAGTGACGGTGACCCGCAGCGTGCGGACGGTCTGCGCCGTGTCGCCGCCATCGGCTTCCGTCGAAGTCGACGTAAACGTCAAGGTGAAGTCATCGCCGCTGTCCGCGAGCGGAGCAATCCGCAACCCGCTATGGTTCCACGAGGTGATGTCGACGGAATCGACACCGGCCGTCGCCGTGAAGGTGTGCTCGGGATTGCCGTCGGAAATCGTCGCGCCGGCGGGGATGCCGCTCACCACGATCTGCAGCGACTCGGTCCCGTCGACGTCGGTCAGGCTGGTCGAGACCGTCAGCGGAATCGTCGTATCTTCCAGACCGGAAGCGGGGGCCGTCGTCAGCACCGGCGCATCGGCCACCGCCGCGACTTCCACATCGATCGTCAACGTGACCGTTTCGACGCTCGGATCGCGATTTTCCGAAGCCTGAGCGACGACCGTCAGCGTGAAATCGCCGTCGCTGTCGTGCGGTGGGGTCACGGTAAGGCCCGGCAGGTTCCAACCCGTCAGTTCGACGATCTGTTCCGAATCGGCGACGACCACGACGTTCCCTGCACCGTCCGCAATCGTCGAACCGGCCGGGGCGCCCGAGATGGTGAGCGTCTGGGTTTCCGATTCGTCCGTATCGCCGTAAGAGAGCGTGATGCCGAGCGGAATGGCGGTGTCTTCCGAGCCGCGCGCCGGCGTGGTGACGGACAGCATCGGGACATCGGCGACGGCCGTCACCACGACGTCCAGCGTCGTTTCGACGGTCGACGTTTCGCTTCCGTCCTCGGGACGGGCTTCGACCGACGTGGCGGTCACGGTCAGCGTGAAATCGTCATCGCGATTGAGCGGAGGAGTGATCGTCAGGCTGTCCAGAGTCCAACCGGCCACGTCGAAAGACCGGCAATCGTCGGACGCGGTGAAGACGTGATCGGGATTCCCGTCCGAAAGGGTCGCGCCGACGGGAATGTTGCCGATCACCAGCGAGGCGATCGTTTCCGAGTCGAGATCGGTCGCGCGGGCGGTGATGCGCAGGGGAATCGCCGTGTCTTCGCTGCCCGCCGCCGTCGAGACGGTGAGCACTGGCGGATCGGCCTCGGCATGCACGGTGACGGCGAGTGTTCGCTCGACGCGGGCGATGCCGCTCTCACCGTTCGACTCTCCCGCTTCGACTGCCAGGGCCGTCACCGTCAGGTCAAAATCGGCGTCACTGTCCGCAGGCGGGGTGATGGTCAGCTGCCCGAGGTCCCAGTCGAGGACATCGAGGCTTGTCTGCCCGTCGCTCGCGGTCCAGCTCTGGCTGCCGTCCGAAAGGGTCGCCCCGGAGGGAATGCCGCTGATCGTCAGCGAGTGCGTCTCCGATTCATCGAGCAGGTCGCCGAACGTGGCGGCAATCGAGAGGGGAATTGCAGTGTCTTCCGTCCCTTCGGCGTCGGCCACTTCCAGCGTTACCGCATCGGCCACGGCATCCACGGTCACCGCGAGGTCGGCCGTCGTTGTGGCGGTGCTGGCGTTCGATTCGGTCGCCACTGCCACCACTCGCATTGTGAAATCGACGTCGCTATCGGCCGCCGGGGTCACCGTCAGTTCCGAGAAAGTCCAGCCGGTGACGTTGACCGACGACAATTCCGCATCCGCGGTGAACGTGTGCCCGCCGCTTCCGTCGGTCAGCGTGACACCCGGGGGAATCTCCTGGATTTCGAGAGAAAGGAGCTCATCGCCATTGACGCTTCCCAGTGCCGCAATGATCTGGAGGGCGACCGAAGTGTCCTCCTCGGTGCGGGCCGGGGCGACAGTCAGCGCGGGAGGATCGGCGACCGGCGTGACCGTGATGTGAAACGTCGAGTCCGAAGAATCGACGAAGTCGGTCAGCGTGTCGGTCAGCGTGAAGTCGAACGAATCGGAATCGAACTCTTCCCCGTCGTTGACGTACTCGACGATCCCCTGGTCGATCTGCGACTGGGAGAAGTGATCATTAACGCGGAGCGACTGGAAGTTGCCCTCTCCAAGATTGATCCGCAGCGTGCCATGGCTCGGCAGCGCGTCGAGGACAAAATAGATCTGGTCCGCCGGATGATCCGCGTCGGTCGCCCGCAGCATCTCGTTCGTGATGACGAGCGGCGCGGCCCCCTCGGCGACGGTGCCGCCGAGATTCGTCACCAGTTCGGGAGCATCGTTGACCGGAACGATAAGGAAGGCAAATTCGGTTTCGGCAACCTCTGCTCCCTGGCCGTCGCTGACGGTGAACCGGAAGCTGTCTTCCGTCGACTCACCGCCATCGTGCCGGTAAGCGAGACGTTCCGCGTCAATGTCGGCCTGGGTGAATGTGAACAGGTCATCCAACTTCAAGGGGACGCCATTGAGCAGCAAGTCCCCGTGGAGTGGCGTCGTCATCAGCGTGTAGGTCAGCGTTTCGGCGGAGCCATCGGCATCGATCGTCTGCAATTCCGCCGCCGTGATCGTCGCTGTCTCTCCCTCACCAACTTCGAGACCTGAACCCTGCTCCCGCGTCGTCATCAAGAGGGGCAGCGCATTGACGATGACTTCCAGCGATTGAGTGGCCGAGACCCTTTCGGGTTCCTCGCCTTCCGGCGCATCGGTGGCGGTCGCCGTGGCGGTGAAGGTCAGAGTGAAGTCTTCGCCGCTGTCGAGCGGAGGGGTGATGCTGAGTTCGGCCATGTTCCAGTGCGTAATATCGACGGACGTCGATTCCGCGGCTGTGAACGAGTCTTGTCCATCGGAAAGGGTTGCCCCAAGCGGGATGTCAGAGACGGTCACCGACAGGTTCTGCGAACCATCCGCCGTGGCAAGTGACGCAAAAACGCAGAGCGAAATCGGTTGGTTGGCCTGGCCGGCCGCGGGGCTGGCGACGTTCAGCGTGGGGGGCGTCGCCGGACCGGAACTCGCAGGAGGCGGTTCGCTTGGCGTGGTGCCGCTCAGCAAAGTGCGATCTTCGAGCAGCTCGACCGTCGTCCAGAACTTGTCCTTGTACTGGGTGCGGCGGCGCTGCGCCGTCGCATCACCTGACGAGTTGCGAAGAATGTCAGAGATTCGATCGGCGACGAAAGAGACGAGAGAGATCATCCGGGCGGCCCCTGCAAGTGCAGTCGTCCAACAGAGCGCCGGGGATCTGCGCAATCCCGGCGGTTCGAGTGTCCGATTGTATCGGTGGACCCGTCATCATTTCAACAACAATAGATCGTTTGGTCGGAATTGGTTCAAGGTCCGTGCAACGAGGGCGTTACGGGCTCGCGAGATCAAGGTTTACACCCAGATATCCTGCTTGTCTTCCCTGTGGCGCCACGACCTCATCGGCCCGCGCTAGGCGGCTGAAGCGACCGACTGACGGAGTTGGAAGTCATCAAACTTTGAGCGGCGGCATACCTCGACCCATGGGAAACCGAACGCCGGATCGTCGATAGTCGTCGCGGGAACGATCGCATTGATTGTCGCCGGGTCCTCTGGATGCCGAGGGCGTCCCCAATGCTCGCGACGAGGGCAGATTCCGCACGTTACGGCGACTGTTTCGCCGGTCGGAAGGAGGGGAAATGGGCTTGCGGGCACACTCGCGGCGGCCTGTCGGCGGGAGCTGTCGGAATGTCCTCGCGAACGAGTCCGTGTCGTTTCCTGCGCGCTTCGGGCCGTCCGACGACACTTTGCGCATCTTCTCCTCGCGTGAGAATCGCTCGCGATGGTGACGCTGTGGAGTATCCTGTCACGAGATCGTGAATGGTCACATGCCGCTCCCCCTCCGTATGGATTGACCCTTCGAATGATTTACCGTCGGCTCGGACGAACTTGCCTCGACGTGTCGGTCATCTCCTTTGGTGCGGGGCCGGTTTCGGGATGGTTTGCGTCGACGGATCGAGCACTGCCTGTCCGCATTGTCGCCCGCGCTGTCGAATGCGGGATCAACTGGTTCGATACCGCCGCGACCTATGGCGAGGGTCGATCCGAGGAGACGCTCGGTCGATGTCTCGAGGAAGTCGGCGCGGTGGACCGCGTGCATGTCGCGACGAAGGTGCGGGTCAGCGACGAGGCGTTCTCCGATATTCGCGGCTTCGTCCTGCGATCGGTGGAAGGGAGTCTGCGCCGGTTGCGGCGGGACTCGGTGACGCTGCTTCAGCTGCACAATTCCATCACCACGCGCCGCGGCGACCAGCCGACCTCGGTGACGCCGACCGATGTGCTCGATGCAACCGGCGCGCTGACCGCGTTCGAAGAGCTCCGTGCGGCGGGAGTGGTGCGGCATCTCGGGCTGACCGGCCTGGGAGATGTTCCCTCGATGCGCGAGGTCATCCATTCGGGCCGCTTCGCGACGGTGCAGGCGCCGTACAACCTGCTCAATCCCAGTGCGGGGCGCATCACGGATGAATCCGGGGAAGCGAACTATGGAGACATCTTCTCCGACTGTCGGCGTCAGGACATGGGCGTTTTCGCGATTCGCGTCTTCGCCGGCGGAGCGCTGGCGGATCAGGAACCGAGCGCTCATACGAAGGTGACGAAGTTCTTCCCGCTGGACCTTTACGAGCGCGATCGAGCGAGGGGGGCGGAGTTGGCCTCCCGCCTGCCCGCGGACGTGACGCTGCGAACAGCCGCCGTCCGCTTCGCGCTCGACCACCCGACGGTGACCTCGGCTCTGATCGGTTTTGGCCGTCCCTGCGAGATTGACGAGGCCATCGCTTCCGCGACGGGAACGGCGTCCGGACATCACGCGAAATGAAGACGGGCGGACCATTCCAGCGATGGAACAGCCCGCCCGTGTCGCGTCGAAATATCGGTCCGGCGAATCGCTCGCCTCGGCGGCTCAGCCCATGACTTCGATGATCGGCGTCGGATCGCTGACGATATGGGACGGCCGGCCCTGCGGCGTGTAGAGGACTTTGTCCGGATCGATCCCGAGCTTGCGGTAGATCGTCGAGACGAAGTTCTCCGGCGAGAGAACCCGGTCGACGGCAGAGTAACCGTGGCGATCGGTCGCTCCCAGGCAGAGACCTCCCGGCGTTCCGGCGCCGGCCATCAGCACCGACATCGCGTTGGACCAGTGATCGCGGCCCGCGGTGGCGGCACCCGGCAACGTCGAGATCTTCGGAGTGCGGCCGAATTCGCCCAGCATGACGATCAGCGTGCTGTCGAGCAGGCCGCGCGTTTCGAGGTCGCGGATGAGGGCGGCAACCGCCTGATCGACGATGGCCGTCGCCTTGGGAAGCTCGGTGAAGACGCCCGAGTGATGGTCCCAGCCACCGTGGTTCATCGTGATGAAGGGGACACCCGCTTCGACGAGACGTCGCGCGAGGAGCATCCGCTGGCCGAAACTGTTGCGGCCATATTCATCGCGAAGCGAGTCCGACTCGCTCTTCATGTCGAACGCCTTCTGAGCGGACGTCGACGTGACCAGATCGAGTCCTTTTCCGTAATCCGCGTCGATGGCGAAAGCCGGATCGACCGCCGCCGGATCTTCAATCCGCTTCAGACGGTCGACCGTCTTGCGGAGATCGGTCCGGCGGTTGAATCGATCGGTCACCAGGCCATTCGGCAGGGCGACGTCCCGCACGCGGAACCCGGCGCTGTTCGGATCGTCGGCGACGATGAAGGGGGCATACTTGGCCCCGAGGAAGTTCGGGCCGCCCGAGCGGTTCATCGACGGGATGCTGAAGTAGGCGGGCAGCCCGTTCGGCTTCCCCAGTTCGTGCGCGACGACCGAGCCGACGCTGGGATGGAAGCTGACGAACGCCCCGCAGCCGACCGGGATGCGCGTCGGCGAACCGGTCGTCATGTAGTGGTTGCCGGCGCCGTGGTTCCCCTGGTCGTGGCGGATCGAACGGATCGTCGTGAACTTGTCGGAGATCTCGGCCAGCCTGGGGAGCGTCTGGCAGAACTGGACGCCGGGCATGCGGGTCTGAATGGGGTTCAGCTCACCGCGGATTTCCATCGGGGCGTCGGGCTTCGGGTCGAAGGTCTCGAAGTGAGACGGGCCGCCGTCGAGCCAGATGGTGATGCAGCTCTTGGCTCGGGCCTGTCTTCCATCGCTGGCCCGCGACTGCATCCGCAACATGTCGACGAGGCCGGCCCCGATCCAGGCCCCCACGCCCAAGTGCATCGCCTGGCGGCGGTTGAAACCCGAAGGATGATCCAGCTGCGTCATGAAGGCGGCTCGCTCAGGAAGGCGACGACACGAAGTGTGCGGCAGGACGAGGCATCGGCCTCTCCTTGCCGCTTCGACCACGATTCGAGTGCCACTCCAGATTATACAACGCCGCTATTCAATTCAATCGTTTTTGATGTTCGATTCCCGCCGGAAGAATCGATGACATCAAGGGTTCCGCGCATCGGCCACGGTACGGATGCCTACCGGTGATTGGGGGACGTGTGTCGACGGAAGCCGAGAGCGGACCCCGTGTTTCACGCCGCACGGCGGGCCACGGACGGCATCGCGAGCTTCGAAAGAACGGTGTCCGCCGCGCGGGATGATGCGCCCGTACGAGCGACCCGGCGGGCCAACTCGTCGAGTTCATTGACGACGGTCAGGCGTCGCGTCTCGTCGGACAGCCACAGGTCGAGCGATTCGGTCAGGCGTTCGACGGCCCGCTCTTTTCGCAGAATGACGAGCTGCTCCGGAAAAATCGTTCGTCCGGCCATCAGGTTGGGCAAGGTCATCGAGTTGACCTGCGACAGGGCCAGCTTGAGGAACCACAGGAAGATACTGGCCTGATAGACCACGGCGGCCGGAGTCCGGCGCGCAAGCAACTCGAGGCTGACCGAGCCAGAGACCATCAGGCAGCACTCGGCGATCTCGATGATTTCCGGAGTGCGGCCGGTGTGGAACTCGATCGGCAGCGGCGGCTGGCCGTCGTTCAATTCGTCGAGCATCGATTCGCACCGCGCCCGCTGCTGCTCGCGGTAGTTGGCGACCACGAACCGGATGTCAGGGTGCCGTGCCCGCAGCCGTTGCATCACCTGGACCTGCAACGGCCAGTTCTTCTCGACTTCATGATTTCGCGAGCCGGGCAGCACGCCGACGATCCGTCCGGGACGCCGCCATTGCTCGTCGACAAACGCCTGATCGAGGGTGTGCTCGGCGACTTCATCGAAGAACGGGTGGCCGACGTAGTCAACCTGCATGCCGCGCTTCGCATACCACTCGGGCTCGAACGACAGCCCGCACAGCACGTGGTCGACAAAGGCCCGCATCTTGTGGATCCGCCATGGCGCCCACACCCAGAGCTGCGGCGGAAGATAATAGAAGACGGGGATGCCGGCGGCTTTGGCCTTCCGTGCGATCCACCAGTTGAATCCGGGGAAATCGACGAGGATGACGGCGTCGGGCCGCTCGGTCTGGAACAGCTGATCGGCTTTCTGTACCAGGTCGTAGAACTGCTTGAGGAGCGGAACGACGCGGAGGAAACCCATCACGGCGAGGTTGGTGAGCTGATAGTTGAGCCGGCAGCCCGCCTGTTCCATCATCGGACCGCCATACCCCATGAACTCCATCTGGGGGGCGCGGCGACGAAAGGCTTCGATGAGGTGGGCGGCATGTTGGTCGCCGCTGGGCTCACCGACCGAAAAAAACAATTTCATCGAAACCTTCCCTGGTCGTCGTCGAGTTGTGTCGCACTTCGTCGGTGAAGGACGGGCGTCCCAATTCCTGTTGAATGTCATCCGATGCGGTGCGCCTGGCGGAGCCCTATGCGGCTCGCCGCTGATCTCGCGCGGCCGACTGCCTTTCGCAGCAGTCCCCCTTGAAATACTCCGTCGCCAGCTCGGCCAGGCGTCGCCAGGCGAGGCGAGGAATCAAGTCGGCTCCCAACTGGTGCTGGACGATCCAGTAATTGCTCGAGGGGGCGAGAGCCTGGCCGCGCTGCCAGAGGCGTCGCACGGGCCCCTCGGCGAAGAACTCGGTCCTGGCCGTTCCCGGAAAACTCTGCAGCAGCGATGCGACACAACCCGCCGCGTGCGATCGCGCTCCGACGACTGGAACGGAATGCGACGGATCGACGAACGCGAGGAACCCACCCGGCCGGAGCGAGGAAAGAAGGTCCGACGTCGTGCGGAGCGCGTCCGCACTGGAGAGTGGACCATGATACGAGGGGTGCTCGCGAACGAGCACCAGGTCGAACGCATGCTCGGGCAGGCATGCCGTTTCGCCCGCGTTGCCGCCGCGCCAGTCAATCGGAGGCTGAGTGCCGCGGAGCGCAGCCAAGGTCGACGCGTTCGACTCGAATCCTGTGACCAGAAGTCCCAGCCCGTCGAGACAGCGGAGAAACTCGACGCTGGCGCCGCCGACCACCAGGACGCGCGACCCCGGACAGAGGCCGTTCCCCACCAGCAAGGCCTTTAATGCCTTGCGCGGGACGCCCGCATGTTCCACCAGCGAGACTGAGTCGAGTGCGGAGATAAATTGGCTCATTCCTGGCATCCTGCCGGAGCGCGCAAACCTGCCCATCGTGAGGCGGCGTTCTATTTCTTCCCTCGAAACCGGTCAAGATGACTCGGACTGGAAGTACGCAGCGACGGGCGATCCCAGAATCGCCAATTCCTCTGATCATCGGGACTTCCGACTTCGAGACATCTTTTCGATCGTCCAGCAACACCCATGAAATGCGCTGGCAGGCGCTGCGAGACAGTGCAAACTGCTCTCATCTGGGAAGTGAGCGGAGTGCGGCGATGACCGCGCCCCGACGAATCTCGGCCGCTTTGGGCCGCTTGCCTTCGATGTCCCGTTTCCATGGTTCCATTCGGATCACTGTCCGGTTCTGACCATCGATCAGCGCCGAGAACCATCGGTGTGGATAGGGTCTTCCAGAATTCCTCATCGCAACTCAGAAACCGCATGGGCAGTCCGGTGACCGGCTTTCCAATTGGTTCACGCGGTGGTAAGAGGGAATCCATTCAAGCTCACGCTCGTCGACTCTCCATGCCGTTGATGGGAGAGGCGAGGGGCCGATTGGATGAGCTGCGCCCGTCATCGACGGAATGCAGCATTCAACGGGGCGGGCGTGGCAGTGCCTTACGGTGGGCTTCAAGGAGCGTCCCTTGTTGAAGGTGTATCTCGTTCTGACGGCCGTCCACATCGTTTCGCTGGTCGTGACCGGCATTCTCTGGACGATCGTGGATCTTGCGAAGCAATCGCCGCTGCGGGCGCACTTGCGCGATATCCGCGCCGTGCATTTCGGGTCGCTTTACCTGGTCCCCTGGTTCCTTGGGCTGGCCTGGGCCTTCGAGCGGCTCAATGTTCCGGCGATCCACCAGGTCGTGTTTCCGCTCGGACTTGGATTGCTCGTGACGTTCTCGAGCATCGGGTACATTCTCCCCCGTCCCAAGGGACTGGATCCCTTCTACTATTGGACTCAGGGACCGGCGAAGATCCTCGCGCTGATTGGACTGGCCTGCCTGGTGCTTGCTCTCTGCTGGACGGCCGGCGTGCTGACATGGTTCGCGTTCGCTCCGACGACCTGAGCTTCCATCGCAACGCGAGCCGTTGCAGCGTCGCCGTGCCGCCGTGTGTGCTGGGCGATGATCACCCGCCGTCAAATGGCGGTCTGTGACAGACGCGCCTGCGGAACGGTCTCAAGCTTCGAAATGCGAACCGACTCCGCGCGAATTGGCTGCGGAGTCGTTGGCGCGCGGGTATCCTTTTGCGCCAACCGGAGGTCGTCGACCAATCCGGTCAAGGCAATGTCACCGCGTCCGGGCATTGCCAATCGCAGCAGAGGATCATTGATGCCAAGGATTCGTGTTGGAGAGAACCATCTCGGTCGAGCCGTCTATGCCGCCCGGGATTTTTGCCCAGGAGAGTATGTGGGACCTGTTCGCGGGAGAGTCATTGATGATCCCGAATACTCGTCTCCCTACAGCATCGACCTCGGTGCCACGTTTTCGCTTGATCCGCTTCCCCCCTTTCGGTTCCTGAACCACTGCTGCTCTCCCAACTGCGAATTGATCCTGGTCGATGCTCCTGCCGGACGTCGTAAAACTGGCGGCTACGCCATTCCGCGGGTGACCGTTGTGACCCGCAAGGGGGTGCGGGCCGGCCAGGAACTGACGATCGACTATGCCTGGCCGGCCGAAGCGGCGATTCCGTGCGGGTGCGGAAGCCGGTGGTGTCGAGGTTGGGTCGTCGCGCGTTCCGAACGAAGCCGCATCGAGGCGTTGAAGCCTTCTTCTCAGTCGACCGAAGCGGCCGGGTCCTGAATCCGTCCAACTCCGAACCTCGCGATCCGGACGTAGTAAGTCTTCATTGCAGGAATTGCCGAAGTCGTGCGTTGAGATGCGAGGGGGAACGCAAGTGCTCTGTACGCCGAAGGCGTTCCATCCGATAGCCCAGCGTCGCGAACGGAGTGAGCGCACGCTGGGGATGGCCAGAAATTTTTCAGATACCCCAACGGGGTTCCATCCGAACGGGCCAGACGCTCGTTATGGAACCCCGTTGGGGTACGTAATGAGATGGATGCCCCACCCAGCGTGCGCTCGCCAGGCCTCGCGACGCTGGGCTATCTGATGAAACGCCTTCGGCGTAGTGATGCTCGCCGCGTCTCTGGAGTCCACCACGACAGGAATGCAGAAATCCGCTCCTACGCCCGGACGACAGGCTCCCATCCCACTGCCGGATGCGTCTGCTATCATCCTCGAACATGGCAAAGCCCTCCTGATCGGCTCTGTTCCGCCGGAACGAGTCTGGTTCATGAGACTTCATTCTCTCCATCCACGCAGAGTGCCGCTGGGGCGAACCCGGCGGGAAGGGACCTGAGTGTTCGGCATGCGCCGACTGGTGTTGGGTTGCGGGTATCTGGGACTGAGAGTGGCGCGGCTCTGGCAAGCGGCGGGGGACGAGGTATTCGCTCTCACCCGCAGCGAGGTGCATGGAGCCGCGTTCGAACAGGAAGGAATTAGACCTGTCCGAGGCGACGTGACGGAGCGGGGATCTCTCGACGCGCTGCCCGAGGTCGACTCTGTCGTCTGGACGGTCGGCCTCGATCGGTCCACGGGCCAGACTCAACACTCGGTTTACGTCGAAGGACTGAAGAATGCCTTCGATGCGCTGCGCGGACGGGCGCGGCGATGGCTTCTCGTCTCCAGCACCAGTGTCTATGGACAGAATGACGGGAGCTGGGTGGATGAATCGTCGCCCTGCGAACCGAAGCAGCCGAATGGCCGGGTGTGTCTCGAAGCCGAGCAGACATTCTGGCGCGGAATCGAGGAGCAGCGTGGAGTGACCGGACACATTCTGCGATTCGCGGGAATCTACGGCCCCGGACGATTGCTGCAAAGGGTCGCGGCCCTGAAGTCGGGGATTGTGCTCAGTGGGAGGCCCGACGCATGGTTGAATCTGATTCATGTGGACGACGGAGCCCGGATCGTCGACCTGGCATCCAGGACAAACGAACCGAACGGCACCTGGCTGGTCGTCGACGATCGCCCGCTCGAGCGGCGTGAATACTATGTGCGTCTGGCGCAACTGGTCGGAGCGCCGAACCCGGAATTCGAGCAGTTGCCCCAACTGGTCTCCGCGTCGGGGGATCGCAACAAGCGGTGCTCCAACCGCCGGATCCGTGAGTTGCTCGGGGTCAAACTGGCCTATCCCACGTTCGAAACGGGATTGCCGCACGCGGTCGGCCAGAGCGGTTGAACCGGCCGACGGCGAGAACCTGATCGGTCAGACGGCGCCGTGACTCAAAGTGCTCCGGAAGTCATTGACTTCGGGACGGAGTCTGGTAGCCTTTAAGGCGTCGCCGCTCCCCCACCTGCCTTCCGCGCGGGTGAATCGAGTGGACACCGCCCGCGGTTGGCTCCGCCATCACCGCGCCGGCTCTGTTCCTCGCCCTCCCCCCGGACGCCGTTGCGCGTCGCCCCTTCTCCCACCGAGGTAGACTATGTTCGGAATCGGCGCCCCTGAAATGATCGTCGTCGGAATCATCGCGCTTCTGCTCTTCGGCAAACGGCTGCCCGAAGTGGCCCGCAGCATGGGCAAGGGCGTCACCGAGTTCAAGCGCGGCCTGGCCGGTATTGAAGAAGAGGCGACCCGCCCCACCTATCGCGAACCGGAGCGAGAGACGTCCCGCCCCCGCGCCGCAGATGATCGCGTCGAAGTGACGGCTCCGAAATTCGAGCCGCCGGTCAGCGCTCCGAGCGACCGCGCCTGAGAGCGCGTTTCGAGGCGGGTTCAAAAATCAAAGGGCTGGACCATCTCGTAAGGGTCCAGCCCTTTTTTTGTGTGCGGGAGCGCCAGGATCGAACGTAGCACGGGCACTCATGCCCGTGCGAAATCTGATCCTGTTGCGCATTCCCACAGTCTTCGACGCGGATGAACTCACGGGCATGAGTGCCCGTGCGACGTGGGTCGCGACTACTCCTTCTGCCCGGCTCCCACCCGCACATTGCGGAACCAGACGCCGCCGCCGTGGTTCTGCAGGCCGAGGAAGCCTTTCACCTGCCGCAGCTTGATCAGCGGGTGCGTCTCTGGAGTGACGTGAGTGACGCGCACTCCGTTGTGAATCGTTGAGACCGTTTCGCCCACGCAGTTGATTTCGAGCGTGTTCCACTCCCCGGCGGGGCGAGTGTTCCGCGGGTTGGCTCCCGCGATATCGTAGACCGACGCCGAGTACTGGTAGTCCTTCAGCGTCGCATATTTCGGCGAGGCGTCGTCGAGCATCTGGACTTCGAAGCCGGCCGGCGGCAGCGTGTCGTTGTCGCGATGATGATTTCCGTCGGCCGGCACCCGGACATAAACGCCGCTGTTCGCCGCGTCGCCCAGCCGGTAGTCAATTCGGAAGTTGAAGTCGCCGTATTCTTCCTTCGACCGCAGCCAGGGGCCGTTCGTCTTGAGGCAGGTCAGAAGTCCGTCCTCGACCGCCCAGCACTTCTCGGCGGGTTGCCCCGCCCCCACCCAGCCCGTCAGGTCCTTGCCGTTGAACAGCGACTTGAACCCGACCTCAGTGATGCGGAACGAACGGACCAGGAACTGGCCTCCTTTCGGCACTTCGACCTGCAGGCCGACATGGCCGCGCGGAATCGTCGCGCCGTCGACTTTCCACGCCGGTTTCCCATTGATGACCATCTCGATCGTCTCGCCGGCGGCGGTGATGTCAAAGGAATTCCAGTCTCCCGCCTTGATCAGTCCGGTGCTGGCGGCCCCTTTCAGGCTGCCGATGTTCCCTTCCTTTCCCTGGAGCATGTTGGCCTGATAGCCCTTCTTGGGGAAGGGCTTCCCGCCGTCGGACGTCGCCCGCAGGTACACCCCCGCATCGTAGTTCTCGGCCTGCAGGGCCTTCCATTCGACGTGCAGCTTGAAATCACCGTACGTCGCATGCGAACGAAGCCAGCCGTCTCCCCCCTTGAGGAGCAACACGCCTTCTTTCACTTCGGCCTCGGCGCCGTTCTCGACGACCCACCCCTCCATCGACTTGCCGTCGACGAGTTCGAGTTCGAAAT
>JADZEF010000055.1 GCA_020850695.1 Planctomycetaceae bacterium
CATGGCTCACCCCATTCCCGGATTATCGCGTGGCTCGGAATGTACGAAGGGCGGACTCCAGGCACGACGGTCGGAGACAATTCGTCGGCGCGCCTCGACAACGACAATATGCCGCAACCGGACGCGCTTCTGCTGATCAACCCCGAGTGCGGGGGGCAAGCCGTCATCAGCGAGGACGACTATATCGAGGGGGCTCCGGAACTCGTCGCTGAAGTCTCATCAAGCACGGTCAGCTTTGACCTGCACACGAAACTCAACGTGTATCGCCGAAGCGGAGTCCGCGAATATCTCGTCTGGAGGGTGGTCGACGTTGCCTTTGACTGGTTTGTGCTTCGCGACGGTGAATTCGTCCGGAAAGCTGTTGACGCTGAGGGCCTTCTGCGGAGCGAGAGTTTTCCCGGACTTTGGTTGGACGTTGGGGCGTTGCTCGACGGGCGCATGGGAGAGGTTCTTGATGTGCTCGAGCGTGGCATCAAGTCCAACGAACACGCAGAGTTTGTGAAGCGACTGTCGGGGTGAGTCCGAACGCCGAATCCGCTTTGCCGCCGACGCGCCCGCAACCGACGCCGATTTCGACGTCGTATGACGTTGCGGTCCTATCCCCGCAGTCCCACCCGCTGCATCAGATTGTTCGTCTCGCGGTAGGCCTCGGCCACCCACTCCTCGATCTTGTCGGGCTCGGGGCTGTATTCGAGCTCGATCGAGACGGCCCCTTCGATGTCCAGATCGCGGATCTCCTTGAGGTACGGCTCGAAGTCGACGACGCCGCGACCCGGCGGAAGGTCGCCGTGGACTTTGCCGTCGCAGTCCGAAATGTGGACGTGGATGGCCTTCCCTTTGAGCTTCCGCAACTCGGCGGGGGCGACTTTGGCGAGTTGCAGGTGCGAGACGTCAATGTTGGCCTGCACGGTCGACTGGTCGACCTCGTCGATGAAGCGGACCATCGATTCGACGTCATTCAGAAGCGAAAGTGGGAACGGTTCGAGTTCGAGGGCGATCTGCACGCCTAGCGATTCCGCGTACTCGCCCAGGAGCTGGCAGTGATGGACGGCGAGGTTCCATTGCTCGGTCGGTGGAATGACTTCCTTGTTCCAGATGTACTCGCCCAGGACGAGCAGCACGTTTCGTGCGCCGTATTCGTAGGCCAGATCGAGGTACTGCATGCAGCGGTCGACGTGGAACCGCTGGACGCTGGGGTTGAAGTCGATGAGGCCGGTCGCGACGCAGGCGATGGAGACGATCGGCAGTCCGACGCGGCGGCACTCGTCGCGGATCAAACAGCGCTCGGTCACGTCGAGATCGAGCGGGTCGGCGAAGATGTCGATCGTGTCGAAGCCCAGCTCCTTCGTCTTCTGAATGCCCCACGCGGTGTCTTTGCCGGATTGTGCCCAGGCGGAGTTGATGAGGCCGAGTTTCATGGAAGAGTTCGGGGCTGGCGGGGGGCGGGGCGGATATCGGGAGATGCCGTTTGACGGACGCAACTTTAGCAGATGAGACCACCACTGGCATCGCGTCGAGAACTGCGGTGGGATAGTCTGCGGGCCATCGTGTCCGCGGTTGCCGGGTGTGTCGGGATCTGCGGAATGCGGAAACTGCTGATTCGAGCCATCAGACCGACGTCACAAGCCACCGAGTGAATCGAGCATGGATCTGCATCTGAAGGGAAAAGTCGCTGTCGTGACGGGGGCCGCGAGCGGAATTGGCCGCGGGATCGCGGAAGGCTTCGCGGCCGAAGGCGCCTGCGTCGCCCTCTGGGACCGCACCGAGTCTGTCACGGCGACTGCCGCAGAAATCGCGAAGGCAACCGGCGCGAAGGTTGCCGGATTTTCCGTCGACGTCACCGACTGCGACGCCATCTCACACGCGCTGTCGGCAACCGAGGCCGCACTCGGCCCCGTCGACCATCTCGTTCATGCTGCCGCGATCGGTTCGGGAAAGTTTGGCTTCCCTTTCACGAATCTCCATCCCGAGGATTGGAAACGCGTGATCGACGTCAACATCCACGGCATGGTGAACGTCGCGCATGCGTTCGCTCCGAGAATGATCGATCGCAAGCGTGGGACGATGGTATTCATCGCCTCCGTCGCGGGCCAGATCGGTTCGCAGACCGATCCGCCCTACAGTGCCTCGAAGGCCGCAAACATCAACTTCGCCCAGTGTCTGGCGAAAGACCTCGCTCCGCACGGCATCCGCGTCAACACCTGTTGCCCCGGCATGGTGCAGACTCCTCTCAACCGGTCCATCTGGCAGGCCTGGAACGACCAGCAGCCCGAAGGTCAGAAGCGGACGTACGAGGACTGGGCCGGCGAGAAAGTGCAGAAGGTCGTGCCGCTCGGAAGGTGGCAGCAGCCCTCCGACATCGCCGACATGGTGGTTTTTCTCACGTCCGACCGGGCGGCCCACGTCACCGGCCAGACGATCAATGTGGATGGCGGGTTCGTCATGCACTGGTAGTACGCTCGATTTATCTGCCAACGAGTTGATCGCCTTCAGCCGGTGGGCTTCTGGTCGGCCAGGGGTGGCTTCCGCTCGGTAATGCTGGGACAGAGCGGCGCCATCTCGCGGTTGAGTGCGATGAAATCGCGCCACGCCTCAGGCACGTTGTCTTCGTGGAAGATGGCCTGAGTCGGACACTCGGGGATGCAGGCCTCGCAATCGATGCATTGATCCGGATCGATGTATAGCATCGATTCACCCTCGTGAAAGCAGTCGCACGGGCAGACGACGACGCAATCGGTGTATTTGCACCCGAAGCACGGTGCGGTGACGACCATCGACATGGCATTCACTCCTTGGTGGGATCCTGAGGAACGATCCAGCAAGCCGCCGTTGTCACGAACGGCGGCCGCGACATAGAGTGAATGCGGACGATGCGAGGAGGGCGGACACAGCGCCGAGAAAAAAATCCGCCGGGAACGACGACGTGGACGAACGATCGACGAACGAGGAGCTTCTCACCGCCTGGCGACTGGGGGAGCAGCGGGCTGCGACGATTCTTGTCGACCGCTATCTTGTGCGGCTGACGTCCCTGGTGCGGGCGCGTTTGTCGCGACGGCTGGCGCGGCGGGTCGATCCGGAGGACATCGTTCTCTCGGCTTGGCGCAGCTTTTTCTTCGCCGCGTCGAACGGGCTCGCGTCGCCCGACGCGGAGGATGAACTCTGGCCGATTCTCGCGACGATCACGCTCCGGAAGCTCGCCCGGCAGGCCTCACGGCAGCGGGCGGAGTGTCGGTCGGTCGACCGCGAGGTGGAGACCGAAGGCGTCATTGCACTGACGGCGAGCGACCCAACGGCCGAGGATGCCATCGCCGTAGCCGATGAAGTCGAGTCGATCCTGGCCGGGCTGGATGCGTTTGACCGGGAAATCTTCGTGCGGCGGATGCGAGGCGAGACGGCGCACGAAATCGCGATCGCTCTCGATTGCAGCGACCGGACGGTGCGACGTGCGGGGGAGCGTATTCGGTCGGTTGTCGCTGCGCGTTCGCAGGCTGAGGATGGGACGCTGCTGCCGACGCGTGGTGAGCCAATAAGTCCGGCAATGAAGCGGGAAGTCATCGCGGACAGTTCGATCGAAGTCTCCGCACCAACCTTCGCGACGTCCGATTTTCTGATGCAGCAGATGGTCGGTGAGGGAGGATTCGGAAAGGTCTATCGAAGCCTCTTACGGAAGACTGGTGAGACCGTCGCGGTGAAGTTCCTGAGGAAGCGGCTCTGGTCGGATCGCCGCGCGATGACCCTGCTGCTACGGGAAGCGGCAATGCTTGAGCGGCTGTCGTTTCCCGGCATTGTCCGAGGACGCGGATGGGGACGCACTCCCTATGGTGCGGCGTTCCTTGTGACGGAGTTCATTGAGGGGGAGTGCTTCGAAAGGTGGTTGAAACGGGTCCGTCCGTCCGTTTTTGAGATCACGGAAGCTGTCGCGGAGGTTGTCGCGGCGCTGACTTTCGCCCATGCGCACGGAATCATGCACAGCGATCTGAAGCCGTCGAACGTTCTGCGACGTGACGACGGTAGACTGGTGCTAGCGGACTTCGGTTTCTCGCTCCAGATCGGGGAACACGCCCACGGCATGCTGGCCGGCGGGACGGCGGGGTTTCTCGCGCCGGAGCAGATCAGCGACGCCTTTGGGCTGCCCGGACCGGCCACCGATGTGTATGGGTTGGGTGGCGTGCTCTACGCAGCACTGACCGGCGAGCCGCCCGCTACGGGACGTGACGCGCCAGAAATTCTTGCCCGAGTCCTCTCATCGGTTTCGCCGCAGGCACCGTCCACCCGGTTCGCCGACGTTCCGCCGGCACTGGATGAGATTGTGATGCGGTGCCTGGAAAAGGAGCCGGCCCGGAGGTTTGCGACGATGCAGGATTTAAGGTGTGCGCTGACGACCTGTTGTTCCTCGATGCGCAGCGGCCCCACGACGCGTGTTGTGCCGCTGTCGTAACGGTTATCCGTGCGATCTGCGGCGAGCCAGTTCTTCGACGAAGGCAGCGTGCTCGGGCGTTGCCAATCCGGCGTTCAGCGTTTGAAGCACCTGCGCCATGTTTCCGGCAATGAGAGCTGGGACGTCGAGCCACAGTCCGGGGAAAATGGTGCTCCGCAGTATTCCGTCGGCGTCCGACGTCTGGCGTTCGTAACGTCCGTCCCGCAGAGAGAACCAGTCGATCTCCCGATCCCACACCCGCCACACGAGGTACTCGCGGACGCCGGTCTTCTGGTAGGCGCGAAACTTGTCGTGCAGGTCGCGGCTGACGGTGCTGACCGCCACTTCGCCCAGGAACTCCGGGGCACCGATCACATAGCCGTCTTCGGTACGCGTCTGTCCGCCACACTCGGGAAGGATTCGCAGGGCGGCGTCGGGCTGCGGGCCGTTGTCGTCATCGAGCAGCGTCGTGACGTTGTCGATCGGCTCGACGCCGGGCGTGAAGGCGTGATAGTTCCCGACCCAGGTGATCAACTGGCTGTGGGGGAATCCGTGGTCGACGCGCACCGGGGACGGCATGGAGACGATTCCCTCGACCAGTTCGGCCTTGTTGACGTTGGGCATTGCCTCGTAACGGCGCAGGAATTCGGCGAGTTGAAGGCGGTCGCCGTTCTGGAGCGGGGGGATCGGATCACCGTCGCCGGTGTCGACCTTCTGAGATCGGATTGCGTCGAGCGTTGAGGGCGACACGCCAGGGTCTCCGGTCGAGCGTCGAGGACGTCACTTCCATTGTAGCGGGCGAACGACGTCCAGAGCCAAAAGCGTTCCCAGCAGCGCGAAGCCCGCCAGGAGCGCCCGCAGCACCCAGCGGCCATTGGTTTCACCAAACCAGCGGGTGAGCGCGTGGCCTTTCTTGGTGTGCTCCATGAGCCACGACTCGCAGGCCAGCCCGACAACACTGACCAGCGCCAGCGCCGTTCCGAACAGAAGTTGATCCTTCGCCATCACATCCTCGGACGCGGTATGAGCCGCGCGATTCGTCAAGGTTTCGCCACCGCTTCGGCCATGATACTCTGCTCGTCCGTTCGGTGGCTCCGCCGCACATCAATGTCCTCTCCGCACTCGAGGCACTTCCATGACTGATCCCGCTGCGCCTGTCAATCCGCCGGCCACTTCTTCCACGACCGATTCGTCCGTCCTTCCGCGCCGCACGTTTCTTGCTGCTGCGGCCGGCGTTGCGGGAATGGCGGCCGCGAATGCCCTGGCCCGCGACTTCGGCCCGCACGCAGCGCCCGTCCGTTATCCCGATCCCGACATCGTCACGCTCGATCCGCGGTTCAAGAAGTACGCGCTGGGCAACACGCCCATCCAGCGGATCTATCACAGCAAGGAAATGCTGTGGGCCGAGGGCCCCGCGTGGAACGGCGTCGGCAAGTACCTGCTGTGGAGCGACATTCCGAATGACATCCAGTTGCGGTGGCTGGAAGAGGATGGGCACGTCAGCACGTTCCGCCGGCATGTCGGCAACACCAATGGCAACACGTTCGACTACCAGGGTCGGCAGATCGCGTGCGAGCACGGCAACCGCCGCGTGACGCGGTACAACCACGACGGTTCGACGACTGTTTTGGCCGACAAGTTCGACGGCAAGTCGCTCAACGCGCCGAATGACGTCGTGGCCCTGGAGAACGGCGATGTCTGGTTCACCGACCCGGGCTACGGCGGTCTGATGAACTACGAAGGGAACGCCGCGAACAACGGCTCGAAGCAGCCTCATCAGAAGGAAGCCGTCTACCGCATCGACGGCAAGTCGGGGAAGGTCGAGAAGGTGACGGACGAGATCTTCAAGCCGAACGGACTGTGCTTCTCGCCCGACTACAAGAAGCTCTACGTCGCCGACACCGGCAAATCGCACTATGAAGAAGCGAAGAACGTCATCAAGGTCTGGGACGTCGTCGACGGCAGGAAGCTGGAGAACGGACGGGTCTTCGCGTCGATGGACCTGGAGATGAAGGACAAGGACGGCAAGAGCGTCACGAAGTCGGGCTTCGCGGACGGGATCCGTTGCGATGTGGACGGCAACATCTGGTCGAGCGCCGGCTGGGTGGGCGATGGCTACGACGGCGTGCACGTCTTCGAGCCGAAGGAAGGGGTGCGGATCGGCCAGATTCGACTGCCGGAAATCTGCAGCAACGTCTGCTTCGGCGGGACGCGCCGCAACCGGCTCTTCATGACGGGAAGCACGTCGGTTTACGTGGTGTATGTGGAGACGCGCGGGGCTCATATTACGTGAGGAACGCGCAGCACCCAGGCTGCGGCTCGGAGCAGCCTGGGTGCTTCCCTTTGCAGTCGTTTCCGTATGACGAGGAGAAAATCTTCGCATGTTGCCTCCGAGAACAATGGAAGCCGCGGGATTTCTGTTCTTGATGCTATGTGGGTACTGGCTCATCAACCACGAAGAGAGTCGAACGGATGTCTGGCCAGCGCGAAGACTCGCTTTGGTCCGGGCGCGGCGAATGGTGCGATGGGCGATTGGGCTTGCTGTGATTCTGCTGTTAGCCCATTTGCTCGGTCTCGCCGATTGACATCCAGTTCGAAATCCGGATCGGATGCCTTGCGACCAGGTTGAGCGCTTCCTGCAGCGAATCGAGCAAGATCGACACCGCATTGCTTCGGCACCCAGGCTGCTCCAAGCCGCAGCCTGGGTGCTGTCGCGCGTCGGCTGCAGCACCGCGCATGAAGAAGCCACAAGCGAGGCCGCTTGTGGCTACGGATTTATCGCGGACCGTCAGGGATCACTTCGACAGAAGGCCGTTGATCATCATGATGGCGGCAGGGCCGACGAGCACCACGAAGATGCCCGGGAAGATGAAAAGCACGAGCGGGAAGATCATCTTGACCGCCGTCTGCTGGGCTCGCTCTTCGGCCATCTGACGCCGCTTCACGCGCATGCTGTCCGACTGGACGCGGAGGGCCTGGGCAATCGAGCCGCCGAACTTGTCTGACTGGATGAGGATGGCGGCGAGAGCCTTCACGTCATCGACGCCGGTGCGGATGCCGAAGTCATGCAGTACTTCGCGGCGCGGGCGACCAATCTGAAGCTGGAAGTTGCAGGTTTCGATCTCCGCGCACAACTCGGCGGCGGTGTCCTTAAGCTCTTCGCTGATTCGCCGCAACCCGGCATCGAGGCCGAGGCCTGCTTCCACGCAGACGACCAGCAGGTCGAGAGCATCGGGGAGCGAGAGGAAGATCTTTTCCTGACGGCTCTTCTTGATGAGCGTCAGGATGATTTCAGGAATGTAGAAACCGGCCCCCGCGCCGAGGACGGTCGCGGTGAGGCCGTTCTGCGTGATGCCCCATTTCATGAGTCCCACGCCGCCGCCAAGCGTTGCCCCGATGCCGAGCAGCACGACCTTGATGGCGAGGTAGAGCTGCGGAGCGTTGGGCGACTGGAAGCCGGCGTTCGCCAGTCGCACCTTCAGTTCGCTGGCTTCGAGTTCGGTCTTCGGCTGCAACGCCTTGGACAGAGTCGGGGCTGCTTTTTCGAGCATCCCGCTCATGCCCTTGTCCTGCTGATCGCGGCCGCGAAGGGTCGGATCTCGCAGTTCGTCGAGCCGCTTGTCGACTTTCGACGACGACTTCGACAGCAGGCTGATGATGGCCCAGGCGCCGCAGGCAATGCCAATGAAGGCGGCGAACGGCAGGATTTGTTCGAAGTCCATGGGGAGGGACGAGGGTCTAGGGTCGAGGGTCTAGTGACAGACTTTGATATCGCGGGTCGGTGGCGAGAGCCGGCGTCCTGGTCTGTCCCTAGACCCTGGACACTCATCCCTCGACCCTCCCATCAGATCTTGATCGCGACGATCTTCTTGATGGCGACCGCACCGAGCACCTGGAGCACGGCGGCGACGGCGATCATCTTCTTGCCGAGCGGTTCGGTGAACAGGAGCATGACGTAGTCGGGATTGAGGTAATACACCGCGAAAAACAGGGCGATCGGCAGACCCATGAGGACCACGCCGCTGATGCGGCCTTCGCCCGTGAGGGCCTGAACCTGGCCCATGATCTTGAAGCGTTCGCGGATGATGTAGCTGATTTTGTCGAGGATTTCGGCCATGTCGCCGCCCGCCTGCCGCTGGATGGCAACGGCGGTGACGAAGAACTTGAGGTCCATGTTGGGCATGCGGCGAAGCATGTTCTTCAGGGCCTGGTCGAGCGGAACGTTGAGGTTCTGCTCTTCGTAGGCGATGCCGAACTCCTGGGAGATCGGGGCCGGCATTTCGTCGACGACGACGTGCAGGGCTGACGCGAGGCTGTGTCCCGACCGGAGGGCACGCGAAACAAGTTCGAGGGCGTCCGGAAGCTGGCGGGCGAATTTCTTGAACCGCCCCTTGCGGCGCATCAGCAGCCACATGAGCGGAAGCACGCCGCCGCACAGTGCGGTGAGAGGCAGCAGCGGGATCGGGGCGCGGGCAATGATTCCCACGACGACGCCGAGCGCCGCGGTGCCTCCCGAAATCAGGAAGAATTTGTTCGGCTTGATTGGCGAATCGGCCTGCTCGAACAGAAGGCCGAACCGGCCGACGCGTTCCGCCATGCCGCTGAGAAGTCCCGTGACTCCCTGGACACCTCCGCGGATGATTTCCTCTTTCATCACGCCGGCGGCGCCGTCCTTGGGCTTCTTTCCCATCATCACTTCGAGGCGGTCCTCGGCCGACTTCGAGCCGAAGTCGTTCATGAGGAACGCGACCGCCCCCACCAGCGCGACGACGCCGACGAAAGCGGCGATGGAGAGCATCATCGGGTCCATGGGAAGCCTGGTCGAGGGTCGAGGGTCGAGGGTCTAGGGTC
>JADZEF010000056.1 GCA_020850695.1 Planctomycetaceae bacterium
ACTCCTGCCGTATTCGCCCCCTGCCCCCCTGGCCCCCTGCCCCCATCCTCATTTCCAACCGCCGCTTCGAACGGTCCATCCAATTCCAGCTTCACCGGATTCGACGTCGCGTCACGCTTCTCCACGCGGGTGGCCGTCCACTTGGTGACCGCCCCGAAGGCCGGCTTGAGATCGCCCGAGAGCTTGTCGTCGGCGAGCTTCCCGCTGAACTTCAACTCGACGGTCCGCTCTCCCGCGCCGATGCCGACGACGAACTCGACGGTCGTCTCCTTCAGCGTGCCGGCGATGAGGCGGCCGTTTCCCTGCTCGCTGGTGAATGCCCCCGTCAGTTTGCCGTTGTCCTGGGCCAGCGTCAGCTGTGCCGCAACCTTACCGGTCGCCGAGGCGATATCGACCGCCCACGCCCCCGCCACGCTGGGCATCGGCGTTGCGGGGGAACGGGGAGATGCCGGCGCGTTGGAGACCGGCTTCGCGTCCTTGTTGTAATCGAATTTGCGATCGTCGATGAAGACGTGACGAACCTTCGCCTGTTCATTCTCGAAGGAGCCCGTCATCACGGTGACGAACGTGGGGCGGCCCACTTCGAGCCGTCCCAACCGCTCGCCGGCGCCGAGGATCTCGGCCGCGTGCGTGGTGAGCGCGGCCAGGGCGTCGTCCGGGCTCAACCCCGCCTTGACGACATGACGAACGCCTTTCATCACATCTGGCCGATTCTTCAGCCCGCGCGACGTGAAAGCGAACTTCACGCCTCTCTCGCGCAGGCGGGCGGCGGTGGCGGCGCGGTCGCGCCATTCGGAGCGGCGATATTCCTGAACCGCGGCGGGTTCCTTCACATCGGCCTTGAGAGGCGGCGCCGCGGTTGAAGGTTGAGGGTTGACGGTTGAAGGTTCAGAAGCGGGTTGAGATCGACTGGGAACCTCAGCGACCGCAGTCGCTTTTTCCTCAACCCTCTGACCTTCCACCTTCAACCTTGAACCTTCAACCCGCTCCCACTCTGCGTCCAGTTCCGACGCCTCCACCTTCGGCTCATCGCCGAGGTCGAGCGTGAGCAGCATATCCGGCTTGAGTTCTGCCAGGCGGTCGAGGGTCCGCCCCGCATCGCGCGCTCCCCAGAGAACCGGCTTGAATCTGTTCTCCGCCGCGAAGTTGAGCGCCCGGTGGATGTCATCGCGAGAGGTCACGAAGAACGCGGCCCGCAACGTTCCGGTGCGAATCTCTTCGAGGGCATTCCAGGCCAGATCGACCGGCGGACGGGGGAGGGCCGACTTGCCTGAATCGAACAGCCGCAGGTGCAGTGCATGCCGCTCCGCATCGAGAAAGGCCTGCCGCAAGTGCGCCGTCGCCCCCATGAGCGTCGACGGATAGACGCGGCCGCCGGGACCGTAGAGCTGGAGCGACTGCAGCGTCGACTTGATGACGAGCGTTTCGCGAAGCGGGTTACCGCTGAGGGCCACGAGCGTCCCTTGGCCGGCGGCAATCCGCGACTCGGGCATCACGTTCACCGCCACGAATCCATGCTGGCGGAACGCGTCGAGCACGTCATCCTTCGGCTTGAGGTTCTCGGCCGCGAGGTATTCGGGAGTCAGGCTGTGTCGATGGTCGGCCGGCGTGGCGGCGAGGGCGTGACGGGCGAAATCGTGCGTGCGTCCCGGAGCGCCGGTCGGCTTCGACTCGGGATCGAGAAGTTCGTTCGTCCCCGCATCAATGAATCCCGCATACACCACAAGCCCGGTCCCGTCGATCAATTCGGCGTCAGCCGGCGTCTCGACTTTGTTGGACTCGCCCAATGCCGCAATCAGCCCATTGCGGATGACCAGCGTGCCGGGGTCGATCACCGTTCCCGGCTGCGGGACGAGGCGGGCCTTCGTGATGGCGTAACACCGCGTCTGAAAGCCGACAGGGCGCTCGCTCTCGGCGCGGGCGACTGCGACGCAGAAAAGGGCGGCGAAGAATGTGAAAGCGATCTGGAGAACACGAGCACCCATGCGGGGCTCCTAGGAATGGCCACGACGAACAAACATTCCTGGCTGAGCCAACAGTTCGTCCCGGCGGTGAAATGGCTGACTCAAGGTGTGAGCTGGACCTGTGGACTCCCAGATTGCGTGCGGCCAAATCCGGAGAGTCATCGGAGACTACCCATCCTACCGTCGATGCAGGGCATCGGACAGAAAATCAGAGGCCGGGGGCATCGACGCGCATCGACGTGAATGCTCGCCCCGTCCCGCGCAACGGCCGCAACGCCATCCCATCCCTGCAGGGCCGATGCGCCCGTCAGTCCGATGCATGAGACGAGCGCCGTCCCCAGTCTGAAACGGGTGTAGTCCGCTCGCGACAGCTGATAAATCTGGCAAGCAAGTTCCGCGATTGAGCAGGATAACTGACGAGACTCTGCAGGCCCATTGCGACTTCATTCGTCTCCAGTGAACGTCACCGACCAGACTTCGGTCCCCACGGGCACCTGGTCTGTATCCAGGCCGATGAACAGGATGGGACGTTTTCGCTCGGAAGGAGGTCGGATCGGCTGCTCGAGAGAAATCTGCAGGCCACCGATCGTCCATCGTTTTGAACTCCCGTCGGGCATCTTCAAGAGGACTGGATCGCCAGCATGGATACGCGGATCGCCCCCATCGGCGATGCCGGGAACCAGTAGCAGACCATGCCCTCGGATCAAAAACCGGTCTTCCACCGTAAAGAGAAGTTCAGGCATTGCGCCCCCGATTCGTTCGCATGAGGTCACGGTGCGAAATTTCAAGTTCAGCGGCGTTAATGCTCGCGCAGAGAGAACGGACTCTGCTTCGGCACCGTCGACGGAGGGGAGAACGCTGCATTCCATGTCGTCGAATCAATGGAGAGGGCTCCACCGAAGCCGACCGATTACTTCCCGTCCTGCCGAAGCGCCTCTGCCGATTCGATCGGGATCGCCTTCTTCGAGACGAATTCCGAGTCGCACAGATGCACGGTGAGCGGCAGCCGAAGGACATCCTGGGACAGAGCCTCTCCGAGGATCATGAAGTTCCTGATCATCTCTTCGTTCTCCCAGGTCTTGTCGATGACGACGAACGAGACTTCGTATCGTCCCGCGGGCGCGCGGACCTGCACCGAGGCGCCGGTCGACGAGAAGAATCCGAGGTCCTGCAACCCCTTGCCGACCTTGCGGGCGTCTTCCTCCGTCGCGCCCTCGGCGTAGTACACCTCGTCATTTCCAAACGCGATCTGCGTACCAAAGTCCGGGGAGGTCGCCACCGCGCCGCTGAAGGCGAACGCAAAGACCAGAACGAGGCAGCCCAGCCCGATGCCGGCGTCGCTCCACAACGACGCAATCTTTCCGCCCTGCGACATGTGATCCTGGATCAGGCGGGACTGCAGGTTCTCGGCCGCGTAGTACGCCGCCATTACTCCGGGGAGCGCATACACAATATTGGGGATCTTCCAGTGATCCGGAATCATGAAGCCAAGGACGATGAGTGCCACGGTCGCCAGCAGGCCGAGGCCGAGCGATGTCCAGACGGCACTCGACCGTCCCAGCCGCGAATAGTTGATGGCCATCACGATTCCCGCGGCGAGCGGCGAACCCAGAAATGCGGCGAGAACAAGTCCCTGCACGGAATGCAGCAGGTAGGTCGGACGCTCGCGGAGGACCGGTTCGACGGTCTCGTCGATCATGACCATAGTGGGCCTTCGAGCAGGAAGTCTCAGCGAAGGAAGGAGCGAAGAGTCATCCAGAGTTTTTTCCAGCGGGGGAGCCGCACCCGGCTCGAGAACACGTCATAGCGGCGACGTTCGATTTCGTCGAGGATGCCGCCATAGATGCGGAGCATGGCCGAAAGGACGGGGCGTCCGGGCGGGTCGACGAGCGGTAGCAGATGAGCGGCGCGCGTGTAGAACTGGCGGGCACGCGCGACTTCGTGCTGCATGAGAGCTACAAAGCGATCATCGTGCTTCGACGCCGCCAGGTCGGACTCGGCATAGCCGAACCGGGCGAGGTCGTCCTGCGGAAGATAGACGCGACCCATCGCGGCGTCCTCCTTCAGGTCGCGAAGGATGTTGGTCAGCTGGAAGGCGGTCCCGCAATCGATGGCGAGCGGAATCGCCTGCGGGTCGTGGAAGCCCCAGATGTGTATGCAGCACAGGCCGACGGCCCCCGCGACGTGATAACAGTAACGGTTGAGGTCGTCGAACGTGGCGAAACGTTGCGGGGCGAGGTCGCTCTCAATCCCTTCCAGAACTTCGTACAGATGCCGCGAGGGGACGTTGCGGCGGGCGACCATCTCCATCAGCGCCGGGTAGAGCGGGTGGTGAAAGCGGCGGCCGTCAAAAGCGAGCCGCAGATCCTCGTGCCACTGGGCCAACCGGGCGCGGCGGGTTTCGAGAGGGAGCGTCGCGTCGTCGCCGATGTCGTCCGAAACGCGCATGAAGGCATACAGAACGCACATATCGATGCGCTGTTCCTTCGGCAGCGTCAGAAATGAGTAATAGAAGTTCCCCGCCGTCCGCTTCGCCAGCGACTGGCACCAGGCGCGCGATTCGGCGAGGGACATGGGGAAAATCGGAAAACGGGTCGCGGGATTTCGTCGCGCCGAAGCGTTCGGCCGCAGTGAGGGAGTGATCATAATCCGATGGATCGCGATCCTGAACCGAGCGTCGCCCCCGTGAGACATCCGCGATCGACAAATTCCGAAGTCCGCCCGAACACCCGCTTGTCATCGGGTCTGGCCATCGCGGTAGGATGGAAATCCGTGGCATCAACCAATCGAGCAGCGGGGCACGAAAGCATGCGAGCGAAGACGATCGGCTGCGGGGCGAAAATCTTCCGTTCTTTGATCGCAGCCGTCTTGTTGGTGGCGGGAGGTCTCCGTGCCGCCGCCGGAGAGAACTACGCGCTCCTCGTGGCGGTCGGCGATTACGACCTGAAGGAACTGCGGCCGCTCAAGTTCACCCGCGCCGACATTCTCGACTTTCAGAAGACGCTCGTGGAGTCGGGCTTTCCGGAAAGGAACATCGTGCTGATGCACGACGACCTGCCGAAGCTCGTGGCCCGCTGCCAGCAGCTGGGACCGGACGTCAAGGCCCAGGATTACCTGCCGGAAGGCGCCAAGATCCGGCGCGAGCTCGAACTGTTGTTGAACAGGCTGCGTGCAGACGATGCCGTGGTGGTCGCGTTCGCCGGACACGGAGTCCAGTTTCGCGATGACAAGCGGAGTTACTACTGCCCTGCAGACACCAGGCTCGAACAGAAAGACTCCCTGATTGCGATCGAAGATGTCTATTCCGCGTTGAAGGACTCGGCCGCCGGCCGAAAGATGCTGTTGGTCGACGCCTGCCAGAACGATCCCCAAAGCTCGCTTTCCCGCAGCCGAAAGACGGTCGACCTGGAAAGCGTCACCCGGCCCCCCTCGCAACCGGTTCCGGAAGGTGTCGTCGCTCTGTTCTCCTGCAAACCGGGACAGAAGAGTTTCGAGATGCCCGAACTCGGACACGGGATTTTCTTCTATCACGTTCTCGAAGGCTGGAAGGGGAATGCCGACGCCAACAAGGACGGAAAAATCTCGCACGAGGAACTCGCCAGGTACGCCGAACGCCAGACGGCCGACTACGCGGCCGCGAAGCTGAAGGTCTCGCAGACCCCGCTGTCGGAATCGAAGTTCAGCGGCGGCGACTGGATCCTGCGTTCGATCGATCGGGCGGACCCGCTGCCCGTCGGATCGGTGTGGGTGGGGGACCCGAAGGAATTCACAACCTCCCTCACAGTGACGAAGCGAGAGGGGGAAACATTCGAAGCGAGGTTTACGGCCGGAGCGGGATTCGACCGGATCGTCCGGGGAACGGTCGCCAACGGGGCAATCGGCTGGTTCCGCAAAGACGTGCAGTCGCTCCGCGGTGGATTGGGGAACGACAACCTCGGAACCATCTCGGGCGATGAGATCTCAATCGCCTACGGCACCGCGCCCAATCCCTCATCGGGACGATTCACGTTGCAGCGCATGAAAGACGACAAGTTCCAGAAAGGCTCCGTCTGGCTGAATGAGAAAGCGGGCAGCACCCTGACTGTCATCGACCGCAAGGACGGGACGTTCGTCGCTCGCATGTACCATCCCAAAGGGCTGGACCGCGAGATCAAGGGGACCGTCTCTGGCGGCGTGATTTCCTGGTTCGCCAAAGACGTGCGGGCGAAGATCGGAACGGTCGGAGGGGACAACTACGGAGCGATTCGCGGCGAGACGATTGACATGAGCTGGAGCGGCCCGGGAACGGCGTCGGGGATGTTTACTCTCAAGCTCCAGAAGCCGCAGTGAATCGCGGAATCTGCGGGCGGCCAATGCTCACATCGCGCCGCCACTCGCGATGCCAGCAAGACGACAGCAGGCCACGCCATGTTCGCACGGCGCGGCCTGCATTTTCGGCTGACTCCTGCTTCCGTCCGCTCACCCCGCGTGCGACTGCGCCTGGTACTGGTTCAGCTTGTTGTAAAGCGTCTTGAGCGCGATGCCGAGCTCCTCGGCCGCCTTCGGCTTGTCGCCGTTGTGCTTGTCAAGGACGTGCAGAATCATCTCCATTTCGATCTCGCGGAGCTTCTTCGCCTTCGAGTCCTTCGACTTCGGAACCTGGAAGCCGCTTCCCCCCGCCATCGCGCCACCCTTCATGGCCTTGCGAGTCACGCTGGCGGGAAGATGCTCGGGCAGGATCTGCTCGTTCTCGGCCAGGATCACCGCATGCTCAAGGGCATTCGCCAGCTCTCGGATGTTGCCGGACCAGTCGTGGCTCAACAGCACCTCGGCCGCATCCGGGCTGAGGATGTCTTCGGGAATCGTCGCCCGCTTCAAGTGTCGTGCGATGAGGAACCGCGCGATCGCCGGGATGTCTTCGCGACGCTCGCGGAGAGGCGGAAGATGGATTTCGAAGGTGTTCACTCGGAAGAACAAGTCCTCGCGGAATTCTCCCTTCTGAACCATTTCCTGCAGGTCGCGGTGCGTGGCGCACACGACGCGGACGTCGACGATGAACGATTCGTTCTCGCCGACGCGGCGGATCTCGCCCGATTCGAGGAAGCGGAGCAGCTTGACCTGCATGGTGCGGTCGAGCTCGCCGAGTTCGTCGAGGAACAGCGTGCCGCCGTTGGCGACTTCGAACAACCCCTTGCGGGCGCTGTCGGCCCCCGTGAAGGCCCCTTTGCGGTGACCGAAGAATTCGCTTTCGACGAGATTCTCGGGAAGCGCCCCGCAGTTCACCGCGACGAACGGAGCGTCATGCCGCGGGCTCATCTCGTGGATGCGGCGGGCGACGAGTTCCTTGCCGGTGCCGGTTTCGCCCAGGATGAGAACCGTCGAATCGGTCGGGGCGACCTTCTCGATCAGCTTGTGAACCCGCTTCATCCCCGGCGTGCTGCCGATGATGTTCGTCGTCCCTTCGACCTGCTTCAGGCGCGATTCGAGGGCGATCGTCTTGTTGACGAGGTTGCGGCGGTCGGCGACTTTCTTCAGGACGTTCTGCAGGTCGAACAGTTGCCACGGCTTCGGCAGGAAGTCGTAAGCCCCTCGGCGGATTGCCTGGATCGCCTCGTCCATGTTTCCATGGCCGGTGCTGATGATGAATTCGGTTTCAGGAGCCACCTTTTCGAGGTGCTCGACGACATCCCAGCCGCTTTTGCCCGGCATGCGGAGGTCGCTGACGACGACGTCGAACGAGTGCTTGTCGAGGGCGGCGATGGCCGCTTCGCCGCTCTCGCAGATCGTGACGTCATAGCCGAGGCGAGGGAGCTCGAGCCCCATCATCATGCGGATGGGGGCTTCGTCGTCGACAAACAGGACGCGAAGCTTGTGAGCGGGCGTGGCGGCCAAGAGTCCTCTCCTTCCGTGGAGGAGGCGAGTGGTGCGAATCCATGCGACTTTACTTAATGTTCGACGGCGTCATCGGTTGGGCGAATCATCGCCCGCGCCGAAGGGCCGGGGCAGGGTTGATATCAGAATCCCCCAAACGCCGCAATCGGGATCGGCGCGGATAGAATGAAGACCGTGCGACGAGCATTTTGTGACCGCGACGGCGTGCGGAAGACGACCTTCGATGAACGATTCGTGCCTGAGAAAGAGGAGCAAGAATGCGTTACGCACCCGCGGTCGAGTCACTGAACCAGATCGGCGGAGCGCCGTTCGGACCAGGACGCACGGTGCTCTTCTTCGACCAGATCAAATCGTCCGGACCGATCCAGTACGCGCTGCTGCTGGGCGTCTTCGACAACGCCTCTGAATCGCCTTTGTACTTTGTGGCCTCCGAGGTCAACGCGGCGAACACCACGCACGGCGGCGGGTCGCACTTTCTCGGCGTGTTCAACGGCGAAGCCCATGCGAACCACGGCGCATCGGATGACTGGGCCGATCCGGAGAAGTTCTTCCCCGAAGCGCTGAAACTCGCCGCGGCTCACTTCGGCATCACCCCCGCACAGGCTCTCGAAGGAGGGGAATCAGGCGAGGCGCCGTAGACAGCACCCCGGGTGCAGCTTTGGGCACCCGGGGTGCCGAATCAAACGACGTCCTCTTGATATGTGCGCGGTCTGCTCCGGCACCCCGGCTGCTCAAGGCCGCAGCCGGGGTGCTGCCCGCGCATCTGCATTCCGCGGACGTTGACGCTCCCGGCGGCGAATCGGTATCGTGGAAGTCTCGCCATAACGCATAAGCACCTCTTGAGACATGACCATGTCGTCCGATCCCGCACAGCTCAAAATGGTGAAGGACATCGGGTCGCAAGACATCCTGATGTGCCTGACGCGGGTTCCGGGAACCGAACGCCTCATCTACGGCAGCTCGGACTTCAAGGTCTACGACGTCGACATGGCCGTCGAGAAGCCGAAGGCCGAGCCGCTGAACGGCGAGGGGCACGGCAGTTACGTCACGGGCATCACGCTCGCGGGACGGCACATTGTCTCGGGCGGGTATGACTGTCGGCTCGTCTGGTGGGATGTCAGCTCGCGGACGCAGGTTCGCGCGGCCGATGCTCACGAAAAGTGGATTCGCCGCGTCCAGGCCTCACCCGATGGAACGGTCGTCGCGAGTGTCGGCGACGACTGCGTGTGTAAACTCTGGGATGCGGAGTCAGGCCGTCTGCTGCACACGCTGACCGATCACAAGCCGATTACCCCGCACAACTTCCCGTCGATGCTCTTTGCCGTCGCCTTCTCGCGCGACGGCCGGCTGATGGCGACGGGAGATAAGGTCGGCCACGTCGCCATCTGGGAGATGCCCTCGGCGAAGAAAGTCGGCGAGATCGAAGCCCCGCTGATGTATACCTGGGACCCGCGCCAACGGCGGCATTCCATCGGCGGCATCCGCAGCCTCGCGTTCTCGCCGGACGGCAAGCACATCGCGGTCGGCGGCACGGGGCAGATCGGCAACGTCGATCACCTCGAAGCCCCCGCCCGGCTGGAGATCTTCGAGTGGGCGACGCAGAAGCGCACGCTCGAAATGCAGGACGCCAAGTACAAGGGCCTGATCGAGCGGCTCGAATGGCATCCGAGCGGAGCGTGGATCGCCGCGTGCGGGGGAGACCACAAGGGCTTCGTCTCGTTCTACGAGCCGAACGGCAAGGTGATCCGCCAGCTCGACGCCCATCAGCACGCGCACGACTTCGCCTTCAACGACGACTGGACGAAGCTCTTCACTGTCCATCACGGCCGCCTGCAGGCCTGGTCGCTGAAGCACGAGCCGGCGGAAGCGGAGATCCCCGCTTCTGTGGGATAGGCTTCCAGCCTGTCATTGTGGCACGAGACTCCGTCTCGTGAACCCGCGTGGCGGGACGCGCAACGCAACCAAAGCGAGTCGTCTCGCATGCGAAAGGTTTTCGGGACGTTCCGCGCGGATTCACGACATGGAATGTCGTGCCACACTGGCAGCCTGTCAGAATTGTGTCCGTTGTTGAAATGGACAGGCTGAAAGCCTGGCCCACGGACTACACCGGCAGCCGGATTCGTGCACACGCCTCCTTGTAGGTCGCTTCGAGATCGACCGGCACGAAGAGGCTGTTATCGAGAGCCAGTGGCACGACTGGCATCGGCTTGCCGACTTCCAGTGCCGACGGCCAGATGTCGATGCGCTCAACTTCTTTGGTTTTTACGGGGCGGTACGAGACCGAATACAGATTGGCCGCAATTCGGCAGGTATCCGGAGCATGCAGCAGATCGACCAACTCATTATGCAGGTTCGCCTGCCGATCGGTGACCACATCGAGAATGACCACCCCCATTCGCCGTTGTAAGTACGCCGCGCACTTGGTGACGAAAGCTTCGCGCGTCTCGGGGCGATCCTTGTTGGAAGGACTCACGAGTTCGATCGCCGCAACCGGCCGGGCCGAGCGGGCGGGGTTGTAGACCAGCACTTCGATATGGTCAGGGAAAACGAACGGGATGCTCATCTCGGCCTGCGGCGGCCGCCAGATTTTCGCCGTCGGCGCGACGAGTGTCGCAGTGCCGCCGCCCGTGTCATCGCGGACAATTCGGGAGAGTGACTCATCCTCGAAGGTCGCCACGTCGATCTCGATTCCGCTCCCCCAATGCACTTCGAACTCCGCGAAGTATCGTTCGGGCAGCGATGCATTGAGGGCAGCCGCGAGGGACGACGCCCAGCTGTTGTGTAACCCTTCCCACGTGCGTTGGGGATAGAGAGGAGGGTGAAAATGATCGAGCAACGGCATCTCTTGCACCTTGTTCCGAGTCGTCAAGAGCGAGACGTAAATTGTATCATTTCCCACGAGACAAGAGCGGGTTGGCACGCACATCACGTTCCGAAGTCGGTGTGTGACCGCAGAGGATCACCGTTGCAGTTGAGATGACGATGACGACGTTCGACGATCTGGTCGCCTCGCGAAAAGCCTGGCTCGAAACCGTGCTGCGTCCGTGGTGCGCCTCGGCCCCCCGCGCGGAGCTGATGAAAGCCCACGTCGAGTGGGGCGATATTGCTGGGAAAGTCGACCCCGAGGCGACGCTCTGGACGTGGGCTTGGGGACGGTTTCCGGCGCTCGTCTACGAGGGTATGAAGGGCGTCAACGAGACGCAGGAAGTCCGCGTCACCTTGCGCGACGGCACCGTTATCGTCGGTTTCCCCGATGCCCGGCAGAGCCAGCTCGGCCGGCTGGTCATGGTCTGCCGCTCCGCCGGCTCCACCCGCTACGACGACGAAAGCGGTCCCCATTCCATCGACGAGATCGCTTCCGCCGAGATAGTGAACACTTGATTCGATGTGGTCCCGGACGTAGTGTGTCGGCTCGCGGCCAGACACATTCCCCTCCGGAGCCACACCATGACGGTGTCCGAACTTGTTTCCACATGGAGCGACGCGGTCGACGCCGTCGTCGAAGAACTCCTTGATGCGGTGCATGTCACCGCGCCGCCGGTCGATCCCCTGGCGATGGCCGAGCGATTGCGTGTGAGCGTAGCCCTCGATGCGGGGCAGGGGACGCGCGGCCGCACCAAACGCATCGGCGGGCAGCCCGCGATCTTTCTGAAGCCCGACGACCGTCGCGAGCGGATGTTCTGGGCGGCGGCTCACGAACTCGGCGAACTGCTGATCTGGCGGGTTGCTCACGTCCACGGGGCAGGGGAGGACGCAATCGGACCGAACGATCGCGAAGACCTCGCCAATCTCTTCGCCGCACGACTGCTCCTTCCAAAAACATGGTTCCTCTCAGCAGCGCACGAAGCCGACGGCGATCTCCTCGCACTCAAGCCGATGTTCGCCACGGCCAGTCACGAGATGATCGCGCTGCGGCTGATGGACCTTGATTTGCCGACGGTCATCACGGTCTTCGATCATGGCCAGCTCACACGGCGGCGCTCCAACGTGGCGGGCGGCACGCCCCCGCTGCAATCGGTCGAGCGTCGCGCCCAGGGAGACACCCATCTCCTCGGCATTCCCAGCGAGTTGCGTCACGGCGGATTGCGAACGCAGGCCTGGCCCATCCACGAGCCGGGATGGAAGCGGGAGATCCTCCGCACCACTCCGGTGGAAGACGATTCCTTATGACGCTTTGGAGGTGCCGCGTGCGGCGTTAAGATGACGCGAGCGAATAGGCAGACATCTCAACCAAAAGCCGCATTGGTCGCCAACCACCGCACAGGAGAAGTCAAGCAATCGCGACTCTGGTGTTGGAAATCCACGGCTTTCGCTTCTTTCTTCCTTTGCGTTTCTCTGCGACCTTTGCGTCTTTGCGTTAAAGTGCTTTGGCTCCACCCCCCCGCGCTCCGACCCTTCGAGGCACCTGATGACGACGCGCCGTGAATTCCTGACCGCTTCCGCCGCCGCTGCGGGGGCTCTTGCCGTTCCGACGTTCTGGCACCCGCTCGCCGCCGCCGAGAAAGAATCGTCCGTGACCGACCTCCCGATCGTCGACACGCACCAGCATCTCTGGGACCTCAAGCTCTTCAAGCTCCCCTGGATCAGCGGAAAGGACGTCCAGCCGATCAATAAGAACTACGTTTCGTCGGACTACATCGCTGCGACGAAGGGTTTGAACGTCGTGAAGTCGGTCTACATGGAGGTCAACGTCGACCCCGCGCAGCAGACGAAGGAGGCTGAATACGTCTTCGACATCTGCAAGAAGGGAGACACCCCGATGGTCGCGGCCGTCATCGGCGGCTCCCCGCACGAGAAAGCATTCTCCGACTACATCAAGCCGCTGGCGAAGAACCCGTATCTCCGCGGCGTGCGGGCGGTGCTGCACGACCCGGACCGTCCAAAGGGGCTGTGCCTGCAGCCGACCTACGTTGACAACATGAAGCTCCTGGGCGACCTCGGCCTGAGCTACGACCTCTGCATGCGGCAGGAGGAAGTGATCGACGGGGCGAAGCTGGCCGAGAAGGTCCCCGGCACGCGGTTCATCATCGACCATTGCGGCAACATGGACGTCCAGAGGAAGGATGCTGCCGCGGTGAAAGCTTGCCAGGAGGGACTGAAGGCCGCGGCCGCGCTCAAGAACACGATGTGCAAGATCTCGGGCATCGTGGTGACGGCGAAGGAGGACTGGAAGCCGGCCGACCTCGCGCCGAACATCAACTTCTGCCTCGACACGTTCGGCGAAGACCGCGTCTTCTTCGGCGGCGACTGGCCCGTCTGCACGCTCAAGTCGAGTTATGCGAAGTGGGTCGCTGCCCTGAAGGAGATCGTCAAGGACCGCTCGCCCGCCTTCCAGAAGAAGCTGTTCCACGACAACGCGGTGAAGTTCTACCGCCTCGCGTAGAATTTGCTCAGGACGAACCAAGGTCCCCCTTGCCCAAAGCCGAGGAACTCGACAGGGAGGCTCGACATGCCGATTCGATACATCAATCGCATGGGAGAGGCATATCGCTTAATGGTCGGCGTGAACCGTTCGGGAGGACCAAACTACTACGCCGTCAGCGAGACCAGGTCGCGCCGGAAGAAGCGGACTGCGGAAGGGAACGCATCCTCGGTGCCGGAAGCGGCGCCGCTGGATGCGATTCCGGACGGATATGAGATCTACGAGCGACCCGACACGGGACAGGTGCTCGTGCGAAGAACCCCCGCGACGCGGGTCCGTCCGGAGGAGCGTGAGGCCGTCGAAAGCTCCGTCCATCGGCTCGCCGGATACGAGGTATGTTCGGTGATCGCCGAAGGGGATTTCGTCGTGGTCTACATTCCCGATCGCGATCGGGAAGACTTGGAAGAGATACTCGACCGATTTCACGTGTTCGGAGACGCGCATCGAGAGGAAAGCCGCCGCCACTTGATGGCGACTGCAACCCAGCGGCGCGCGTTACGGTTCGTCCTTCGTGACGAGATGGCGCGGATGTATTCGGCGGAACGCTGGTGTTCCGTGGGTGACGGGTACTGGATGAGCCTTCCGCATCCGTCCGGGCCGCTCCACGAACTGCTTAAGGCCTACGTCCCGCACCTCGGTCGTGAGAGCTTTTACGAACTGGGGTAGCCGACAGCCTGCGGGCATGAATGAAAACTTCCTCCGGCATGAATCCCCAAGCAATCCGACCTTATTGATTAAATTTCTCGCGTTGGACGCTTGACGTTCTGTCGCGCAATGTGGGATAGTGGCACTCACTGAAATTGAGACTCAATCTCAATTCGGTCGCCCACTGCCAGCAAGCCACCCCTCCGGACGCAAGCCAGCCAGGGCGGAAAACGGTTGCAACGCCTTTCACGCGTTGCATTTGTTGCCATTTTCCGCGTTCCTGGAGTCTGCTCATGCGATCCCGCCCCCCGTCCCACTGCCGCGCCTTCACGCTGATTGAACTCCTCGTTGTGATCGCGATCATCGCGATCCTCATCGCGCTGCTCCTGCCGGCCGTTCAACAGGCCCGCGAAGCCGCCCGCCGCACTCAGTGCACCAACAACCTGAAGCAGATCGTCCTGGCCTTCCACAACTATCACGACCAGTCCAACGCCTTTCCCCGGACCGAAAACGGCGGCAACGGAGCGAACGACAAGGCCAGCGCCTTCGCCTCGATCCTGCCGCACCTCGACCAGTCGGCGATGTTCAATCTCTACAACTTCAACCTGGGCAATGCTCACGCCGACAACGTCGCCGTGACGAAGCAGATCATCCCCGCTTACCTCTGCCCGACCGCCGTCCTCCGCCGCGAAGTTCCGAACCCGACCTGCAATGAAACCCGCGCTCCCGGAACCTATGCGGTGAGCACCGGCAGCGGCGACCCCTACGGCAGCTTCACCAATACGCCGCCGAACCCCAACAACGGGGCGATCGTCAACGCGAACAGCGGCACGACCCGCATGCGGGACATGACCGACGGAACCTCGGTCACGCTGATGGTCGGCGAGTCGGCCTGGAACCTGGCCGACTATCTCTGGTCGAGTCCCGCTGCGTGTGCGGGCCAGCCGCGGTACGGCTTCACTTACTGGGCGTCGCCGTACCCGCTCGCCACGGCCTTCTCGACGCAGCCCCCGTTCAATCCGAAGAGCGGCGGCGCGGCCAGCCTGTCGAAGTTCCGCAGCGATCATCCGGGCGGGATGGTGAACTTCGCCTTCTGCGACGGCTCAGTTCACTTCCTGAACCAGAACATCAGCCAGACCGTTCTCGACGCTCTCGCCACGCGGGCCGGGAATGAAATCGTTGGCGAATACTGAGTTTGAAGAACCGCCTCCGGGCACGATCCGGTTCGTGCCCTCGTTCAGACTCGACCTGATGCGGTCGGCGGTTTGCTTCACGAGGGATGCCACCCTCTCCCGTCATCCCTCGGGAAACCGCCGCCGGCCGTTTTTCGTTTTCGTGAGGTGTCTGACCGCAATGCGTCATCGTCTGATTCCATCGACCGTCCCGGGGCAGGGCAGGGGGGGCATCATCCGGGCCACCCTCACGGCCCTTGCGGGAATGGTTCTGCTCGTGGGGTGCAGCAAGCCGGAAGGCCCGGTGCGGGTCGCGGTGGAAGGAAAGGTCACCGTCGACAGCCAACCGCTGAAGACGGGAACCATCCGATTCATTCCCGCTCCGCCGCTGCAGGGTCCCGCCGCCACAGCGGAGATCAAGGATGGGGCCTACAAGATTCCAAAAGACCTCGGGCCGATGATTGGCGAGCAGCGCGTCGAGATCGACGGCGACATGAACCCGGGCTTCGCCATCGATGATGAAGAAGCCTACGCCAAGGCCCATAAGGAGAAGCGAGGAAAGGTCATCCCTCCGAATCCGATTCCCGCGAAATACAATCGTCAGTCGACCCTCAAGGCCAGGGTCGACGTCGACACCAGAGAGCTTCCCCCGTTCTCCCTCGAATCGACTCAGAAGAAGGGATGACCCGCTCACCTCAGAATTCCACCGGGCTTGCCCGGTGGTGACGTCTCGGACGTAGTCCGGCCTTCCAAGGCCGGACGAAATCTTCGCCTCCCGGCCTTGGAAGGCCGGGCTACCAGGCGAATCGCATGCGAAAAGTCATCGTGAACCACAAGCCTTCCTGTCCACTCTCACTGCGAGATCTGCCGATGGCACTCACCTTCCGCTCCGGGCTGGTCCGACTCGGACTGGCCTCCCTTCTGCTGGCCTCACTGGCCGGCAATGCGTCCGCTCACTTCCTCTGGATCGTCACCGGCGAAAGCTCGCCCGATGGCAAGGTCCATGTCTACTTCAGCGAGTCGGCCACGCCCGATGACGCCTCGCTGCTGGAGAAGGTCAATGGACTGAAGGTCTGGAGCCTCGCGCCCCGCGGCATGCGCGGGGCCAAGTTCGACGACGTCGCGGTCGGCCGCAAGGACAAGACCGAAGAATCGTTCCACGGCGAAGCCCCCAAAGGTTCGTCCGCAGTCGGTCTCACGCACGACTACGGCGTCATGACCCGCGGCAACGCCACGTTCCTCCTCCGCTACTCGGCCAAGGCCTATCCCACCGCACTCCCGGGCACCTGGCAGGCGATCGGCGACGCGGACAAAGCGGCCTTCGAAATCGTTCCGAAGTGGGTCGACGGCAAGCTGCAGCTGACCGCCCTCGTAAAGGGCAAGCCGCTCGCCGGGGCTGAGTTCGCGGTGGGCGGAGCGGGATTGGAAGAGAAGAAATACACCGCCGACGCCGAAGGCCGCGTCGTCGTCGAGCCGACGAAGGACGGCGTCCTGTCGGCCCGCGCCAAGCAGACGATCGAAGAGAAGGGGGAACTCGACGGCAAGGCCTATCCCGAGATCCGCCACTATGCGACGATCGCTCTCGCCGTGAAAATCCCGCAAGCCACCTCCGTCGCGCACAAGTTGCCGGCTCTGCCGCACGGCATCACCAGCTTCGGTGCGGCGGTCGCGGGCGATTGGCTCTACGTCTACGGCGGCCACCTCGGCGGCGCTCACCATTACTCG